>JBDQKN010000184.1:0-4378 GCA_040263235.1 Ilumatobacteraceae bacterium | reverse complement strand
GTAACCGAGACGTGTGAGTGCCCGGGGGATCGTCTGGTTGACGATTGACATCGTTCCGCCGCCGACGAGCTTCTTCAACTTCACGAGTCCGAGGTCGGGTTCGATGCCAGTGGTATCGCAGTCCATCATCAGACCAATGGTGCCTGTCGGCGCAAGAACCGATGCCTGGGAGTTGCGGACCCCGTGGACGGCTCCATCACGAACGGCTGCTTCCCATGAAGCCTGACCGGCGCCGATCAACTCTGCCGGTACCGCGTCTGCGCCTTCGATCTCGTAACTGGCGTCACGGTGCATGCCGAGCACACGCAACATGTGCTCGGAGTTCTCCGCGTAGCCCTCGAAGGCGCCGAGGCGCGCTGCCGTGCGGGCGCTGGTTGCGTAGGCGTGGCCCGTCATCAGCGATGTCAGGGCACCTGCCCACGACCTACCTTCAGGCGAGTCATAAGCGAAACCTAGAGCCATCAGCAGCGCACCGAGGTTGGCGTAGCCGAGGCCGAGCTGGCGGAACTTGCGACTGTTCTCACCGATGGGCTCGGTTGGGTAATCGGCCCGGCCAACCAAGATCTCTTGGGCCGTGAACATGACCTCGATCGTGTGGCGATATGCATCCACATCGAATGAGCCGTCGCTGTCGAGGTACTTGAGCAAGTTGATCGACGCCAGGTTGCACGCCGAGTTGTCGATGTGCATGTATTCCGAGCACGGGTTCGAGCCGTTGATCCGATCGGTGTTCGCTGCGGTGTGCCAGCGATTGATCGTGGTATCGAACTGAAGGCCAGGGTCGGCGCATTCCCAAGCAGCTTGGGCGATCTGGCGCCAGAGGTCGCGGGCGCGCATTCGCTCGATGACCTCACCAGAGGTGGCTCCGACCAGCGCCCAGTCGGCATCGTCGACCACAGCCTGCATGAACTCGTCGGAAATACGAACCGAGTTGTTTGCGTTCTGGTACTGGATTGAGAACGAGTCAGTTCCGTCGAGATCCATGTCGAAGCCCGCATCGCGAAGCACTCGCGCCTTGCGCTCTTCTTTGACCTTGCACCAGATGAACTCTTCGACATCTGGGTGATCGACATTGAGAATCACCATCTTGGCGGCGCGTCGAGTCTTGCCACCCGACTTGATGGTGCCGGCCGAAGCATCGGCCCCTCGCATGAAACTCACGGGACCCGAGGCAGTTCCACCACCTTCGAGCAGTTCCCTGCTGGAGCGGATCTTTGACAGGTTGACACCCGCCCCCGAGCCACCCTTGAAGATGACACCTTCCTCGCGGTACCAGTTCAGAATCGAGTTCATCGTGTCGTCGACCGAGAGGATGAAACAAGCGCTCGCCTGCTGGCGCACACCAGGCACTCCGATGTTGAACCAGACCGGGCTGTTGAACGCAGCCCTCTGGGTAACGAGGATGTACTTCAGTTCGTCGGCAAATGCCCGACCTTCGTCCTCGTCGGCGAAATATCCGCCCTCACTGCCCCACCGACTGATGGTGTTGACCACCCGATCGATTACCTGTCGCAACGACGACTCGCGTTCTGGTGTACCAAGCGTTCCTCGGAAGTACTTCTGAGAAACGATGTTCGTTGCGTTCACCGACCAGGTCGTCGGGAACTCAACACCGAGTTGCTCAAATGCGACGGCGCCGTCTTTCCAGTTGGTGATTCGGGCATCGCGGTGTTCCCACTCAACCTCGTCGTAAGGGTCAACGCCAGGGGACGTGAAGAGGCGACCGATACCGATCGTGCCATCAGGGGGTGTGAGTTCCGTGGTGTGTTCAGGTGCCAGTGACATTGATGCTCCGTTTCGACAAGTTCCGCCCACCTCATTTCGCCGACCGGATGAGCGGATCCCGATCGTCTCCCCCACTAACTTTTCCAGTAGTTCACCGGACACAAGATGTGGGGTTGCTCTGTTTTTTCCGGCCTATAAGGACACAACCAGTTGTGCCTCCGTCGACCGGGTTGACAATTACACCACTGTAGTTACACCGATGTCAACGACATCGAGAAAGAATTCACCTTGGCGTCGGCAACAGGCCGACTGGCCACACGAAATGCGATGTCGACGCACAGGTTCAGAGCCCCTCAGCCCCAACACCGCGACGCACGAAGTGCGCAGAACGGTCAACTCTTCCGTGCGACGACACCGCATCTCAATGACCCGCTCACCCTAGAGATCGCCCCCTGTGGATCGAAAGTGGACAACGTCAGAACTTTTGTGGAGAACCCCAAAACTTCTGGGGATGCTCATGGGGATGACCGCAGGGTTACCCACAGGGGGTGACATGCTGGAGGCGTGATCACCGCCCTGCTCGATCAGGACCCCGACGCGATACCTCGCCTCTACGGACATCTCCGTTCGCTGCTACCCACAAATCGGCCACCACTCGAGTTGTGCATGGTGGCGAGCCTCGACGGTTCGATCGCGGTCGAGGGCCGTTCTGGGCCTCTCTCCGGCGCAGAGGATCGATTGGTGCTCTCAACCCTTCGAATGAGTGCCGGGATGGTCCTCGTCGGAGCCGGCACGGTTCGATCCGAGGGCTATCTCGAGCCGTCGCCCGATGGCCCAATCTTTGCCGTCGTCACCGCCCGAGGCCAACTCGACTGGGATTCAGCATTTGCTCGTTCCCCCAACATCATCATCGTCACCACCGATGAAGCCGACATTCCGAACGGCATTGAGACGCTTCGATGCGGCAGCACCTCTATCGATCTCGGCCGCGCAGTGGGTCAACTCGGGGAACTCGTTGCCGATGGAGGTTTCATTCACGCCGAGGGGGGCGCCCAACTCAACGGCGCCCTTGCGGCAGCCGACCTGATCGATGCCGTGAATCTCACCATCGCCGCCCGGCTCGTGGGTGGCGACGCGCCCCGACTCACAACAGGAATCGCCGAGGTCGACCTCGAGTTCGAGATCACCCACCTCGTGGTGGGCAAACAGCATCTCTTCACGCGTTGGCATCGCCCAGAGCGTGCCAGATGAACTGACCGTCGTCAGTCGGCCTTCGTGAGCAATTCGATCTCACGGTGAAAGTCGGCTGCACCATCGAAGCCCTTGTACACCGAGGCGAAGCGCAAATAGGCCACCTCGTCCACCAGGCGGAGCCGCTCGAGAACAGCCACCCCAAGTTGCGTCGAGGACACGACTGGCCCAGAGAGACGAGCCTCGTCTTCGACCTCGGCGATCAACGTCGAGATAGCGGCATCGTCAATTCCTCGCCCCTTCGACGCGGCACGGACACCGGACTCGATCTTCGACCTCTCGAAGGGTTCCTGAACACCGCTTGATTTCTGCACACACAACGGAACCTCCTCCATCCGTTCGAAGGTGGTGAACCGATGGCTGCACTCAACACAGTGTCGGCGGCGGCGCACCGCGGCCCCATCGCCAGCAGTCCGCGAGTCTGCCACTCGGGTGTCGTCAGCGCCGCAGGAAGGACAATGCACGACTCCGATCGTACCCATCGACGGCCTGCCGAACCCAGCGTCAGGGAAGCACCACCGCCTGTCCCGCCTGAATCGACGGGCCACCGTTGAGGCTGATAAGTCGGTCGAGATATCGATCTACGTCAACCGACCCGTGGTGGCGACGAGCTAACGCCCAGAGCGTGTCACCCGGCTGCGCCGTGACGGTGATGCGTTCAGGTGCCGGTCCAGCGACAGCGGCAGAGGCGGTCACACCACTGTCGCTGGCCAGCACCTCATTCACCGTCAACCCGGTGATTATCACCAGAAGGGCGGCGATCGTGCCCACCACGAGCCGGCGACGGCGATACACCGATGCCATTGGGTGGGCAGAACCACGTCGGGCAGACGCCGACGGACTGATTCGATGGTCTGTTCTGAAGTCGAGTGCGATCGTGCTCATGTCATCCTCCAAGAATTCCGTGGTGTTGATGAGGCGAACCGTAGGACTGGGGTGTGACAGTCCGTGGAGCCGAATCGAACACCTGTACCCGAACAAGTGTACCCAAACAAATGTTCGTGTCAACCCTCCAGTCGAACAGATGTTTGACTCCAGGACCGAACGCCCGTACGATTCCCCACATGAACGCACCCGCCATCAGCGCCAGGCAACGGCAGATCCTCGAGTTCATCGAGGCACAGATGACCGACCACGGATACCCACCATCAGTGCGCGAGATCGGCCTGGCGATCGGCCTCAACTCCCCCTCAACCGTTCACACCCACCTGAATACGCTGACCCGTCTCGGATATCTCCGTCGAGACCCGACCAAGCCCCGAGCAATCGAGGTGACCTGGGATCCGAACTCAGGAGTGGCGATGGAACGCCGGCCACTGCGCCACGTCCCTCTCATCGGCGACGTAGCCGCAGGAACCGATGTGCTAGCTCAAGAGAACGTCGAGGAGGTCCACCCAATTCC
>JBDQKN010000183.1:0-4380 GCA_040263235.1 Ilumatobacteraceae bacterium | reverse complement strand
TGTACCGAAACTGAAGGGATTCAATAACCCGTTCCGTGTCGAGTACTCGCCCGTCAACCTGCACCAGCTCGCCAAGCTTGGCGCATCGTCGGTGACCATCGACTCACTCGTTGAGGCTGGACTCGTCCGAAAGGGAGCCTTCGTGAAGGTTCTTGGCTACGGCGAACTGTCTGGCAAGGTCGATGTGACCGTCCACGCCGTCTCCGCTGCGGCACGCGCCGCCATCGAAGCTGCTGGTGGCCAGGTGACCCTGGTCCAGTTGCCGCACGAGGGTGAGGGCAAGGCCGGACGACCGGCCGTCAAGGGCAACCAGTTCGCCAACCGCTGACGCATCGAGCACGAGGGCACATGATCTCCAACATCAGGAACATCCTCAGAATTCAGGATCTTCGCAACAAGATCCTGTTCACCCTGATGATCGTCGGCGTCTACCGCATCGGCGCTGGCATCAGGGTGCCCGGGGTGGACCCGTTGGCGATCGAGCAGTTGCGGGCCGGTGCCCAAGATGGCGCCCTCGGTCTGTTCAACCTGTTCTCGGGTGGCGCGTTCGAGAGCTTCTCGGTCTTCGCCCTCGGAATCATGCCGTACATCACGGCCAGCATCATCATGCAGGTCCTCGGCGTGGTGATCCCCAAGCTTGAAGAGTTGCAGCAGCAGGGAGCGGTTGGTCAGCGAAAGATCACCCAGTACACGCGTTACGTCACGATCACTCTGGCCCTCCTGCAGGCGACCGTGTTGGTGTTCCTCTTCGGCAACGGCGGGGGAGGAGCGTTCTATTCGGCTGTTCAAGCCCCATCGGTCCCCCTACTTCCCGACGGCATCTGGCCACGCGGGTACTTGATTATCCCAACGTTGGTTGCGGGAACCGCCGTGCTGATGTGGATGGGCGAGTTGATTAGCCAGCGCGGCATCGGTAACGGAATGTCGATGATCATCTTTGCATCGGTCGTTGCCGGCGTGCCCTCGGGCTTCTATTCGATCCTGCTTCAGAACAAGGTGTTCTGGTTCGTGATGATGGTTCTGCTCTCGATCGGGATCATCGCTGCGGTTGTGTTCGTCGAACTCGGCCAGAGACGTATTCCGGTGCAGTTCGCGAAACGTGTGGTCGGTCGCCGGATGATGGGCGGCCAGAACACCTACATTCCGCTCAAGGTCAATCAGTCGGGTGTCATCCCGATCATCTTCGCCTCCTCGTTGTTGCTGCTGCCTGCGATCTTGGTGAGTTTCCTCGGAAACGGCTCCACTGACAGCTGGCGTGGTCAGATCCAGAGCTATGTCGATCGGTACATCCTCAATAGCCAGAACGTGGTGTACATCACCGTCTTTGCGGTCTTGATCATTGCCTTCGCATATTTCTACAACTCGATCGCATTCGACCCGGTTCGTCAGGCCGATCAGATCCGACGACAGGGTGGATTCATACCTGGAGTTCGTCCGGGCCCACAGACCGAGGCGTATCTCGCCAAGGCCGTCAACCGGATCACCCTGCCTGGTGCGGTGTTCATCGCGATGATTGCGATCCTGCCGTACATCCTGTTGTGGGCGGCAGGAGTCAGCACCTTCGGCTTCGCTGGCACCAGCATCCTCATCTCGGTGGGCGTGGCGCTCGAGCTGATGCGTCAGATCGATTCTCAGCTCATGCTCCGTAACTACGAGGGCTTCCTCAAGTAAGGGGTCGCTCTCGTGATCCCGGGCGCGCGTCTCATCATCCTCGGTCGGCAAGGTGCCGGCAAGGGGACCCAGTGTGTTCGTCTTTCGCGCCATTACGTAGTTCCGCATATCTCCACTGGGGACATGTTGAGGGCTGCTGTCCGTGAGGGGACTGAACTTGGTCTGATCGCCAAGGAGGTCATGGACGCTGGCGGGCTCGTTGGCGATGGCACCATGATCGGAATTGTCGGCGATCGACTCGGCAAGCCAGACGCCACGAGTCGCGGTTACATCCTCGATGGTTTCCCGAGAACGGTCACCCAAGCAGAGGCGTTGACCGAGATCACCGCTGAGCGCCCCATCCATGTCGTGATCGATCTCGACGTCCCCCGCGAGATCGTGGTGGACCGAATCTCGTCGCGTCGAGTCTGTCGCGACTGTGGCACCAACTACACAAGTCGGGGAGATGATCCATTCCCGTGGATCTGCGACGTGTGCGGCGGCGATGTGTCCCAGCGGGCCGACGACACCCCTGAAGCGGTGAACAGACGCCTCGATCTGTATGAATCACAGACAGCACCACTCATCGAGTACTACGGTTCGCGCGGACAACTCGTCGTCGTGAATGGGGTCGGTCATCCCGACAACGTGTTCAAACGACTTACCGAGGTGGTGGAGAGCCGCCGCTGAGCCAATTGGTTCGCGGCGGCCATTGGCGTTGCCGCAACCCGCCGATAGCATCGTCTGTCGGCCCATGTCCATAATGCGGGAAAGTCCCGCCGAGCAAGGAGATTCCCCCTGGCGAAACCTAAAGAAGATGCGATCGTCCTTGAAGGAACGATCCTCGAGTCGCTCCCGAACGCGATGTTTCGCGTCGAGTTGGAGAACGGGCACAAGGTTCTTGCCCATATCTCCGGCAAGATGCGGATGCACTACATCCGTATCCTCCCGGGCGACAAGGTTCAGGTGGAACTCACCCCCTACGACCTCACCCGAGGTCGTATCACCTACCGGTACAAGTGAGAGAAGTCCCCAGTGAAGGTCCGACCGAGCGTCAAGAAGATGTGTGAGAAGTGCCGGGTGATTCGTCGCCACGGCCGTATCCGCGTGATCTGCGACAACCCGCGCCATAAGCAGCGCCAGGGCTGAGAGAAACGGAAGTAGGAACACGATGGCACGTATTGCCGGTATTGATATCCCCCGCGAGAAGCGGTTGGAAATCTCATTGACGTACATCTTCGGAATCGGCCGTACAACGGCCCAGAAGATCTGTGACGAAAACGGCCTTGATCGAAATGTCAAGGTGTCGAGCCTCACAGAGGACGAGATCAACCGGATCCGTTCTTGGGTCGACGCCAATGTCACCATCGAGGGTGACCTGCGGCGCGATGTCCAGAACGACATCAAGCGCAAGATCGAGATCGGATGCCTGCAGGGTGTCCGCCACCGCAAGGGTCTGCCCGTTCGTGGGCAGCGCACCCACACCAATGCCCGTACCCGCAAGGGGCCCAAGCGCACCGTCGCAAATAAGAAGAAGGCTGTGAGGAAGTAATGGCCAAGACCAAGCCGGGCGGCCGCAGGCCGCGAAAGCGCGATCGCAAGAACGTGTCGGTGGGCGTAGCCCACATCAAGAGCTCGTTCAACAACACCATCGTGTCGATCACCGACACCGAAGGAAATGTCATTGCATGGGCCTCCTCAGGGGCCGTGGGCTTCAAGGGCTCCCGCAAGAGCACCCCGTTTGCAGCCCAGCTCGCCGCCGAGCGGGCCGCAAAGGCAGCTCAGGAGCACGGTGTGCGCCGGGTCGAGGTCGAGGTGAAGGGCCCCGGATCAGGCCGCGACACGGCGGTTCGTTCATTGCAGAACTCGGGTATCGAGGTGACCACCATCAAGGATGTCACTCCGATTCCTCACAACGGCTGTCGTCAGCCCAAGCGTCGGAGGAACTGAGATGGCCCGTTACACCGGCCCCAAGGTCCGCATGTCACGCCGCCTCGGCGTGAACGTCTACGAGAACGAGAAGGGCCGTCGCGCCATGGAGCGCCGCCCCTTCCCGCCAGGCACCCACGGTCGCACCCGCCGCCGTAACGCTGGTTCGGAATACCTCGCCCAGATGCAAGAGAAGCAGAAGGCGAAGTACATCTACGGTCTCCTTGAGAAGCAGTTCAAGAAGACCTACAACGAGGCCAGCCGTATGGATGGCCCAACCGGTGAGAACCTGTTGATCCTTCTCGAGTGCCGCCTCGACAACGTGACCTTCCGAGCTGGGTGGGCTTCGACCCGCCCCCAGGCTCGTCAATTCGTCAACCACGGTCTCGTTCAGGTGAATGGCCGTCGGGTCGACATCCCGAGCTTCCGGGTTCGCAAGGGCGACGTCGTCACCCTGTCCCCGAAGGCAGCGCAGATGATCATCGTGCAACACAACATCGACACGGGCGGTCGCTCGCTCGTGGGCTGGCTTGAGGCCGGCGATGGTGGCAAGCAGGTCACCGTTCGCGACCTTCCCCAACGCGAGCACATCGATGTACCGGTCCGCGAATCGCTCATCGTCGAGCTCTACTCCAAGTAATCGACCCCCACGAAAGGACCCGGCAGCCCATGCTTGTCATGCAGCGCCCCTCAGTCGAAGCTCTCACCGAACCCGTCTCCGACGGTGCAGGTGAGCGCCAGCGGTTCGCCATTGAACCGCTTGAGCCCGGTTTCGGGCAGACGCTCGGCAACTCTCTACGT
>JBDQKN010000182.1:0-4424 GCA_040263235.1 Ilumatobacteraceae bacterium | reverse complement strand
GTCTCGTTGAGGGCGCCAGCAAAGGCGAAGGTCTCGGCAACAAGTTCTTGGCAAATATCCGAGAGGTAGACGCAATCGTGTTCGTCCTGCGGGCGTTCGTCGATGACGACGTAACCGGACCGTCAGACCCTCTTGAGCATCTGAGGGTTGTCGAACTCGAACTAGCGCTCGCCGACCTCGAGACCGTCGAGAAACGACGTGCTGACGTCGAACGCCGATCGAAACTCGACAAGGGACTTGCGGATGAACTCGAGGCCCTGCAAGCCGCAGAAGCTGCGTTGTCAGACGGCCGACCCCTCTACCGAGCCGGACTGAGCGCTGCCATTCGAGAGATCCTTGCGCCGTACTTCCTTCTCACCAATCGTCGCGTGCTCGCAGTGGTAAATGTCGGAGAGAACGAACTCGACCAGATAGCTGCAGCCGAAGCACGCGTCGCAGCAGAATTAAACGATGCTGGCGACAACGTTGAAGTCATTGGAATGTGTGTTCAACTCGAAGCCGAGGCTGCCACCATCACCGATCCAGTGGAACGAGCAGAGATGCTCGAAGGACTTGGCCTTGGCGAAGGTGCCCTGTTCCGAATGGTCCGTTCGGCATATCACCTGCTCGGTCTACGGACCTTTCTCACCACCGGCGACAAAGAGTCCCGTGCTTGGACCTTCCATGACGGATCAACAGCTCCGGCATGCGCAGGGCGGATCCACACCGATTTCCAACGGGGCTTCATCCGCGCCGAGGTGATCGGATGGGAAGAACTTCTTGAACTCGGCTCATGGCAGGCAGCCCGAGAGGCAGGAAAACTCAGGCTCGAAGGCAAGGACTACATCGCAAAGGACGGCGACGTGATGGAGTTCCGGTTCAACGTCTGAACCGCGCAGTCCGCTCTGCGGGTGGCACACTGAGAGCGTGGCCTGGCTCGTCAACCACGACCGCGTCCTCGCCTCGGCGCAGATCGCTGATGATCGACGTTCGCGGCGTCGCGGATTGATCGGATCAGATCATCTCGAAGGTGCGCTGGTGCTCGAGCCCTGCAACTGGGTGCACACCTTCGGGATGGGGTTCGACCTTGACATTGCATATCTCGATGCCGATGGCATCGTCATGAAAACCAATCGCATGCGCCGCAACCGACTTGGCATTCCCGTATTCGGAACTCGTGCGGTGATCGAGGCCGAAGCAGGTGCATTTGCCAGATGGGGACTCCATGTCGGAGACACCATCGAGGTCAGGAGGGCACCCCACGAATGGCCCTCGCCATGACGACCTCCGGCACCCTGTTCCTCATCGCCACGCCCATTGGCAACCTCGGTGATCTCAGCCCACGAGCAGCCGATCTTCTTGGGACGGTGGCACTGATCTGTTGCGAGGACACCCGAAGAACCGGACGGCTCCTCCACTTAGCCGGCATTGCAGGGGCGCCGATGGTGGTATGCAACGACCACACCGAACATCACCTGATCGAACGCGTCACCGACCTGCTCGCCGCGGGCGACAACGTCGCTGTCGTCAGTGATGCAGGCACCCCCGGGATCTCCGACCCCGGCGAGCGACTCGTCGGGGCAGCGGTGCAGGCAGGGTTCAACGTCACCCCGATTCCAGGCGCCTGTGCGGCCGTCGCCGGACTCATCGCCAGCGGATTGCCAACCCACCGATGGGCAATGGAGGGCTTCCTTCCCCGCAGTGGGGCTGAACGTCGCCAGCGAATCGCAGAAATCGCCACCGAGACGCGAACCGTCGTGCTTTACGAGGCTCCACATCGCATCCAGCGAACCCTCAACGACCTCGCCGAGGCCTGTGGCGAGAACCGGCAGGTAAGCATTGGCCGGGAACTCACCAAAGTCCACGAGGAGTTCATCCGGGGCAGCCTCGGCGAGATCGATATCGGTGAACCGCGCGGCGAGTACGTCGTGGTGATCGACGGTCACCAACCAGACCTGACCCCGCCCGACCTCGACACGGTACGCGCCGCTGTAGAAGCCGAGATCGCCGGTGGTGCCAGCCGACGCGATGCAGCGGGTCGTGTCGCCGAACTCCTCGGGGTCCCACGCAAGGTGGCCTACGATCTGAGCATCGGCACGAAAACCGCCCACAGCCGTACGAGCGAGCCCCCCGAATGAGCGAGTACGTCCACGTTGCTACCACCGGTCCGAGCGCGGCCTTCTTCGATCTCGACCGCACGCTCATTTCTGGCTCCTCTGCGTTCACACTCGCTCGAGCGGCACGGGCAGCCCGCCTGATCCCGACGGCGGAGCTCGTTCGAGACGGAATCGCCGCCGCAGCGTTCAAGCTCCGAGGCGACCATGGAACCACCGATGTTGCAGGAGATGCCCGCGACCGAATCCTCGGATTCATCCGTGGTCAACGGCGCGATGATTTGCAATCGCTCAACGAGCGAGTGATTCCAACTCTGCTTGGTCGGATTCGTCCAGAAGCACGACGGCTCCTCGACCTCCACCGCCACGCGGGCCGAAGCACATTCATCATCTCTGCGGCTCCGACTGAAATCGTCGAACCACTGGCGCTCTCACTTGGCATGACCGGGGCGATTGGCACCCGAGGACAGGTCGTCGACGGTGTCTACACCGGCGAACTTGAGGGGCCGTTCTGCTACGGCGCCGGCAAGGTCGAGGCGATCGAGGAGCTCGCCCGCTGGGATAGCCTTGACCTCGCACAGTGTTACGCGTATAGCGACTCGTCAAGCGACCTCCCGATGCTCTCGGCTGTCGGCCATCCGGTTGTGGTCAACCCCGATGGGCGCCTTGAACGTCACGCACGCCTGCATGGTTGGCCGGTGGTGCACTTCCGACAGCAGACACGAATGGTCGTCCGACGGGTCCTCGCCGGCATCGCAGCCGCCGGTCTCGCTGCCCTCGCATTTGCCGGTGGTGTCGCCCTAGGCACCCAGCGCGTCGGTCGTTTCGTTCAGAGTGGACGAGGCGCGAGAGCCAACTGACGCGATAACGCGACCAGATTTCCTTCCGAATCCCACACCTCGCCATCCTCTTCAAGCATGCCACCAGAGATGAACCGGGTGCTGAAGACGGTGGCAAGCGGACCGGGTGCTGGCAGCCCTCTCAGGTGCACCGTCATTTCGACGGTCGGAACCCAACTCACCGGCAGACCCGAATTGAAGACTGCTGGAGGAAACGCATCACTGGCGAGCATCAGCCCGAATTCGTCGATGGCAGACCCGTCGGCGAAAGCGAACCAACCGGCCACCCGGGCACGACCTGTTGGCCTCCCTGATCGAAAGCCCACCGAATCAGGTGCGAGTCGCATAGCAAGGCGCTCCTGGAGGACCGGGATCGGCTGGGCCGTCGGGTCACCGCTATCGACATCGACCAGACAGTCCTCGTAGGACGGCATCGCGGGTGGCTGCGCGTCAACTCGGAATGGGCCCTCTGGATCCGATGCCCCAAATGAACCGAGTAGCCGGATTACCTCGCGCCCGGTCTCAGCATTCACGAGGGAGCCGGTCATCGTGGCGAGACGGCGCCCTGCTCGCACCTGGCCCACCTCGACAGTGTGCGCACCAACCGCCCCCGGCGATAGGTAGTGAGCGGTCAGCGTCAACGGTGGACGGCCCGCTGCATCGGCCATCGCACGGGCAGCAACCGCCATCAAATACCCCCCATTCGCGTTGCCGAGGATGTCCCAGCCCTCGCACACCGTTGCGTCGTACAGGATCGGGCCCACCGAAATGTCACCACCGCGAGGACTGACAGCAGTCGCCACATCAAAGTCGAAAGACATGTCGAGAGAACCTAGCGGTGGGCCCCCATCGCGCACCTGCCGAGCCGCCACAGCACCCGACGGGTAGCGTCAGGGCCGTGAGCCGCTTCTACGTGACCACACCGATCTACTACGTGAATGCTGAGCCCCACCTCGGTCATGCATACACAACCATCGTCGGTGATGCCCTGAGCCGGTGGCACCGTCTACTCGGCGACGACGTCTTGTACCTCACCGGTACCGACGAGCATGGGCTCAAGATCCGCCAGGCTGCCGATGCCGCAGGTACCACCCCGCAAGAGTTCTGCGACACCATCGCCCCGAAGTTCGCCGATGCATGGAAGCGGCTCGACATCTCGAACGACGATTTCATCCGCACCACCGAACCGCGTCACCACGCTGCGGTTCGCGAACTGCTCCAGCGCTGCTATGACGCCGGCGATATCGAACTCGATACCTATTCAGGGAAATATTGCGTCGCCTGTGAGGAGTACTTCACCGAAGAGGAGTTGCTCGACGGAGACCTCTGCCCGATCCACAAACGTCCGGTCGACCACTTCGAAGAGGAGAACTACTTCTTCCGACTCAGCCGCTTCCAGGATCGTCTTCGTGACTGGTACGAATCCCCCCCGGGCGCAATCGTGCCCGAGTTCCGAGGCAACGAGGCCATCGGACTGATCCGCGGCGGACTC
>JBDQKN010000181.1:0-4440 GCA_040263235.1 Ilumatobacteraceae bacterium | reverse complement strand
GACACGGCCTGGGGTCGATCTCCTCGACGGGCGTCGATGATCGCGTATCCGCACCTGGTGAGACCCGGGTCAATTCCGAGAACTCGTGAGGACGTCGCAGCGAACACAGGTTCGATCCTACCTGGGTCGTGTGCTCCGGCCGGGGGATCTCAAAGTGCCTCTAGCACTCCAACCAACTCGGTCACCGGACGAAATGTGATGCCGGCCATTGCCCGATGCACGAACCGGATGATTCCCTTCTGATCGACAATGACCACGGACCTTCGTGGGAAGCCCAGCGGACCGAGGGTTCCGTACGCCTGAGCGACCTCCTTGTCGACATCGGCGAGCAGAGGAATGCGAAGCCCATGGCGCTCGGCAAATCGCTCATGACTCTGAACATCTTGGGCGGAAATTCCGAGCACTTGGGCGTCGAGGTGTTCGAACTGAGAGAGATCGTCGTTGTATGAATTCAACTGACGTGTGCACACGGGTGTGTCATCACCCGGATAGAAGACGAGGACCACTGCCCGTCCGCGAAATTCTGACAATGTCCAGTGGCGGTCCCCCGTGCCGGGAACGTCGAAATCGGGTGCCTGATCGCCGACTCGAACAGATCGTCCACTCATGCGCTTGCCTCCTCAATGAGATCATCTGCGATGTCGAAGTTTGCGTACACCTCTTGCACGTCGTCGTTGTCCTCGATGGCATCAAGAATGCGCAGAACGGCTCGGGCTCCATCGATCGAATCCACAGGAACCAAATTCTCTGAGACCATCGGGGTCTCGGCAGAGATGACAACCATTCCATCGGCCACGATGCGGTCAGCAACCGCATGAACCACAGAGGGCTCACTTTTCACCCGCCAAGTGCCTCCATCACCCACGACATCAGCGGCACCACCCTCGAGAGCCGATTCAAGAACGGCCTCCTCATCGGCCGAACCATCGACAAGAACGACTCCCCGCCGTTCAAACTGCCAGCTCACTGACCCCGGCTCAGCCATTGAACCGCCGTGCTTGGTGAAGATGTTCCGGATCTCTGCGCCGGTTCTGTTTCGATTATCCGTTAGCACATCGATCAGGAGCGCCACGCCTCCGGGGGCGTACCCCTCATAGGTAATTGACTCGTAGTGGTCAGCGCCCGCCTCCCCCGTTCCTCTTTTGATGGCACGGTCGATGGCATCGTTTGTCATCTGGGAAGATTTTGCCTTTGCCACGGCGGTACGCAGACCTGGGTTCATATCTGGGTCTCCACCGCCGGTTCGGGCAGCAACCTCGATCTGACGGGCAAGCTTCGCAAACAACTTCCCACGAGCCTTATCGGCCGCGCCCTTCTTGTGCTTGATTGTTGCCCATTTGGAATGCCCAGACACGGTGTCTCCTGTCGTAGCAGTCTCAGGCCGGTATGCCGGCCGAGATATGTCGAGTAATGAAGATCTGATGAATCGATGAATCTTCTGTGAGTTCGGGATGGAACGAGGCGACCAGCACCCGTCCGTTCTCAAGAAGTACTGCATCATCGTTGTGGGTTGCCAGCACAGTCACCCCAGGGCCGACACGAACGACGCGAGGGGCTCGAATGAAGACGCCCCGAAAGTGCCGATGGGCATCAAGACCGATCTCGGCTTCGAAACTGTCGAGTTGTCGGCCGTATCCGTTCCGTTCAACGGTGATGTCAATCGCAGCGAACGAAAGTTGATCGTGTCGCCTACCCACGACTTCCTGGGAGAGAAGGATCATTCCCGCACAGGTACCGAACATTGGGAGACCATCGCGAACGAGATCCTCCAACGCAGGACGCAAACCGGACGATTCGATCAGCATCGAAAGAGTGGTGCTCTCACCACCCGGCAGAATCAGCCCCTCGATGCCACTCAAGTCGCTGGGTTGGCGGACTGCAACAGCTTCCACCCCAAGGCCCGCCAACATCCGCGAGTGAGCGCCGAACGCTCCCTGCAGGGAGAGCACACCAATTCTCATCGGATGGCCCGATCTCACCAACCGCGTTCGGCATAGCGCTGGTTGATCTCGTCCATCGCGATGCCGGTCATCGGCGCACCGAGACCACGACTGACTCGGGCGAGCACCTCGGCATCGTTGTGGTGAGTTGTCGCCTCCACGATCGCCCGACCACGTCGTGCAGGATCGTCACTCTTAAAAATGCCGGACCCTACGAAAACCGCCTCTGCACCCAACTGCATGGCCAGAGCAGCGTCCGCAGGAGTGGCAATCCCGCCCGCGCAGAAGAGTGGAACCGGAAGTTTGCCGGTCTCTGCAATCTCTTGAACGAGTGGCAGCGGGGCTTGAAGACGCTTCGCCCAATCGAAGAGTTCTGCAGAATCTGCCTGTCCCACACGCCTGATATCTCCAAGAATCGAACGAAGATGCCGAACCGCCTCGACAATGTTCCCCGTGCCTGCCTCGCCTTTTGAGCGGATCATTGCGGCGCCCTCTGAAATGCGGCGAAGCGCTTCTCCTAGGTTTGTCGCCCCACAGACGAATGGAACATCGAACGCGAATTTATCGATGTGATGTGCCTCATCTGCGGGCGTGAGAACCTCAGATTCGTCAACAAAGTCCACGCCGAGTTGTTGAAGAATCTGCGCTTCGACGAAGTGGCCGATCCTCGCCTTGGCCATCACGGGGATTGACACCGACCCAACGATGCCTTCGATCATTTCGGGGTCGCTCATTCGCGCGACCCCACCGTCACGCCGGATGTCGGCCGGAACACGTTCGAGTGCCATGACCGCAACGGCCCCTGCGTCCTCAGCGATCTTTGCCTGCTCTGCGGTCACCACGTCCATGATCACCCCACCGGTCAACATTTCGGCGAGACCGCGCTTAACCGGAAAGGTGGCAGACAACTGATTCGTCATATCGATGATGCTACCGAGGAGACGACCCGTGGGTAGGGGTCATGCTCCGGTGTAACTGACGTTTTCTGGATCGTTCCGAGGAATCTCAACGAAGGTCCGCCCGGGGTTCAGACCGAGGGTTGGAGCGGATTCGGTCGGATCTGTGCGGAAGGAGAACGGATCGGTGTTCGCCTCGCGAGTCCAGATGCCATGGCGTGCTCGACCGCCTTCAAAGATGATGAGCGGACCGGAACCGACTGTCTGCGCCTCTGGGCTCTTTGCATCGATCAGCCCTGACCGGTAGTCAGCGAACAGAACCACGAGATTGTCTGCCCAGACCTGACCCGTCAGCTCTGTCATGTGTGCTTCGCCGTATTGAGTGCGCAGGTAACGACCTGAGTCAGCGTCATAGTTCCAACGGGCCAAGATCGAGTCCATTGTCACCTCAACCTCTGTCGCCGGCTCACCAGCCCCAAGGCCCTCCTCGCCAGGAAGTCGGTATGGGAAAATCGGTGTTGGAAGCGCAAAATCATCAGGAGCCAGCTCCCACAGTGTTGCCGTATCCGAGAACAAATTGTGAGGAGCGCCCCCTCGTCCGTCACGACGGTAGTAACTGTTCCCGTAGCCCCCGACGTAACTCAAACTGGTGAGGGACGACGAGTTGACGGCCCGCGTCACTCCTGCATTACCCCCAGACCAAGCAAAGAGCGGCGAATTCAAATTGCTCAGCAGATCAACGTCTTGTGCCCTTCCAGACCGGATCGGGCCAACTGGCTCAGCGCCCTGGGAATGAAACACCGCAGCGAAACGTGTGATTCGATCATTGATGATCTCTTCGTAGACGATGTCGGCCTCGTTGAGGCCAGCCTGTGGAAGAGCTTGAGGGTTGTTTGGAATCTTGATTGCAAGCGCCGGCCGGTTCGGAATCTGGTCAGCAGACTCGAGTGGCTCGCCGGTCAACGGCATCCGGAATTCCGGCTCCGATGGATCTAGCGACGTCGTTGGGGCGGGATCACTCCCACCGGTGGTGGTGCTCACCGACGGTGAACTCTCAACAGATGACGACGTGGCAATTTCGTCAAGAGCACTATTCACCTCATCGACTATCGCCTCGCCGCTCCCACAGGCTGACACCGTCAGCACGAGGGCAACGGCAGTCGCAAATCGACGACGAGCAGTGGCGGGGGTGGTGGTCATAGCTCCCTCAGGGTGTTGATCCGCTCGGCGAGCGGAGGGTGGGTGTCGAAGAGACGATGGAGTGAGCCGAGCCGACCGTCATCCCCAAGGCCGCTCATGGGTTGCTCGATCCAGAGATGAGCGGTGGCGGTGGTTGCACTATGGGTGGCGGTGGTGTCGGATTGCAATTTTTCAAGAGCAGCGATGAGACCAGGTGGATACCGCGTGAGCTGACACGCGCCAAGGTCGGCAAGAGACTCGCGACTGCGCGAGACCGCAGCCTGGAGTAAACGGGCAATCAACGGCGCCAGCACGATCAGAACGAGGCCAACAATGGCAAGTGGGTTGAATCGGTCCGAGCGATCTCCACCCCGACTTCTTCGGCCACCGTTCCACCACATGGTGCGGATCGACAGGTCCGAGAT
>JBDQKN010000180.1:0-4443 GCA_040263235.1 Ilumatobacteraceae bacterium | reverse complement strand
TTAGTCGGACAGTCGGACCTTGCCACCAGGCTCGGCCCTTGTCTTTCGCAGAGGCCACAACGCTTGTCCGCTGGGCGCGGGAAGACGATCACCAAGACAGGGCGCTCCATCGTTGAGCTCCTATCTCCAGTCGGTCAAAACGGAGAGGCCCCCGGACCGAAGTCCAGGGGCCTCTCACTTCAATGAGCTGTCAGAGAGCTCTCACTCTCGCCTAACCGAGGCCGCCCGTGATACCAGTCCAGGTAAGCGTGGAGCCGTCACTTGGGTAGAGGGATCCGGCCAGGAACTCGTTCTCCACCCCGTAAGCGGTGGAAACAGCACCCGGGGCAAGCAACTCCTCGAAGCATGGCTCGAAGAGACATTCCCCAGCCCAGTCCGTGAACTCGACCGCACCCGCAATATCAGCGACGGTCATGGTGAACGTCGTGTTGCCATCCGCATCGGGCACGTCCCACAGCCAGCTTGCCGTGAAGTCACCAGCCAAAATGGCGTCCCCCACAGACTCCGAGAGCGGGGAGTCGTCGAGGATGGTGAAGAGCATGAAATCAAAGACTCCACAGTCCGAGAAGTCGTCTAAGCACCACCACTCCCCTTCGTCGACGAGGGTGTGGCCGTACGGTGTGGTTTTGAAATCGGCTCCGGAGCCAACCGGCTGGTTGAATACCATCTCAAAAACCACGTCCGCTGATGGGGAGGTGCAGTACACCCATACGCCGGCATCACCAGAAAGGGGCGGACCGAACAGGGGTCCAGAGTTCGCAACAGCGGTGAACGTTGCTGCTGCCTCCGGGAGGCTGGACCAGATCTCGACGAAGCGAGCCTGCGTCATACCATCGGTGTCCTCGCCAAGGTCAACGTACAGCGTGTCCCCGGAGAAATAGGCTTCCGCCGGGAAGACGTCGGTCGCAGTGCCCTCACCATCGATTTCGACGAAGGTGATGGTGGGGAAGAGACCGTCTGCTGCGCTACCTGTAACAGGAATCAGCACCGGACCGTCATGATCCTCAGGGCCGGTCCACTCCAGCAACCCAAGGTTCTGGACAAGGCAGACCTGATCCTGAGCATTCTCGTACGAGATAGTGGCAGAGGTGACCGCGATCTCGTCGCTGCACTTGGTGGCTGCTGCAGCATCCTCAAGCACTTCATCAGAAATCACTGTGGTACCACCGATCGCAAACACCTTGCCGTAGATTTGAACCTCAGGCGTTGTGCCATCGTCTGCGTCAAGGTTGATGTCAGCCCAGGTGTAATCACCCAGGTTTGCGCAGTTGGCGACATGCCACGCAGCCGTGACTGGCGGAATCGAGTCGGCACGCACAAGCATGATCTGACCATCAACCGCCGACGAGGCGCAGAACGGTGCGGCAGCCAACGCATCAGCGAAGCTGTCACGATTCACCAAACACGCCGAACGCCTGTCGCCATTCCAGCTGTCATCGGCAAGCAGCGTGGCGGTCTCATCGCGGTTCTCACCACCGTAACGGGTCACGTTGATACCCATCGAAAGCAACTCGGCCTCAACCGACGCCGGCACAGCAGCCTCGCCGCCCGCAATGCGGACGTACTCCATACCGACCTCAATCATGTAGGCCTTGACAGCCGGCAACAGCGCAGCACCCTTATTCAACAAGATGCCGCAGCCGTCGTCGTGCGCCAGCACACCAGCAGCAAGCGCATCCGGGAAATCCGTGCCAGTCGCAAGAATCGCACAGCCGGAAGATGACTCGTCGTCGTGAACCGCGATCGCGGTCTCATAGCGGTCACCACCAAAAATACGGCCCTCATCGTCGACATAACCACCGGTGCCGTTGGTGAGCAGCGTCAACTGCTCATACACCGCCGACGAAACCGCAGCAGGCCCACCGATCACTGTCAGGTCAATTTGGCCGCCGCAGTTACCGATGTTCGGGTTCTGCGACTGGTTCATCAACTCAATGATCGCAGCCTCAGTAGCAGCCGGAATCTTGTCCGGACGCACCAACAACACACGATCACCGTAAATACCAGCGGTCAGACCATCAGGCCAGTCCTCACCATTCACGATCGTCACATCAGGACTGCAAACGCCGCTTCCTGAGTCGCCCCACCAATGCGGATTGGTCGCAATCGCAGCTGCAGTCTCATACCGGTCATCGCCATCAATACGAGCCGTATCAGCCTCTTCGGTCAACAACGCCGCCGAAGGGCTCGCAAACGCAAGCAGCGACCCGACGAGACCGGCAAGAAGTACCGCTCCCATCCGGCGCTTCACTCGCCCGTTTCGAATAGTCAAGGGAAATCCTCCTGTGAGTGTCGATGCCGGGAGCCCAGAAACTCCAGGCATCGGCTATTCAAGTAACGGACCCCAGGCCCGCTTACCGCAGCCCGAACTATAACAAGCCGACATACGGCCGCAACAACAATCTGCAGAACTTTCCTTGGACCGCTCAGCGCACCAGAAGCGACCGCGCCGCTCAGCGATCGGCGATGGACCGATCCAGCTGCGCCGTCTCACCGCCTGCGGCTTGAAAGGCTGCGTACTCCTCGGCGACATCGTCGAGCTCGCCCGACCGGCGCACCTGACCCTGATGCAGCCACACGGCGTGCGTCGCCATCTCGGCCACCATCGTGCTCGAGTGGCTCACAACCACGATCGTCTTTGCCGCGCGGCACATCTCCTGCACCTTGGCGACCGCACGTTCACGAAAGCCGGCGTCACCAGCCGACAACGCCTCGTCGATCAACAAGATCTCGGTGTCGATGTGGGTCGCCACCGCAAAGGCGAGGCGGCCGAACATGCCCGACGAGTACGTCGTCGTCGGCATGTCGATAAACCCGCCGATGTCGGCGAACTCGATGATCTGGTCCTGCTTCTCGCGCACCTCGTCGAGCGACATGCCACCGGCGAGCCCGCCCAACACGACGTTCTCACGCCCCGAGAGCCGACGGTTGAACCCCATGCCCGGAGCCAGCAGATGGGGCCGCCCGTACAGATCGATCTGGCCCCCGACCGGTTTGAGCACACCGACGATCGTCTTCAACAGGGTCGACTTGCCGGCGCCGTTGCCGCCGATGAGCGCCATGACCTGCCCGGCAGCAACGTCGAAGCTCACCCCGTTCAACGCGTGGATGAGCCGGCGTTCGGTGCTGCGCACGAGCGACGTGCGCCGACCCGCGTTCGGACGGTCGGCAACGACGCTGTACGACACCGACAGGTCGCGGATCTGGATGGCGTCAGTTGCGGGTCGCAAACTCGTCCTCCCGCGACGTGAACAACAAGAACCCGGCCAGCAACGCACCCACCGCCCACACCGAGAACACGAGCATCGACGCAGCAACCGACTCGTCCGATCCGGGCAGGTCGCCACCGAAACCCACCGTCCACACGACCATGGCGTGATACATCGGGTTGATCCGGCCCAGCCGCTCGACCATCTCCGAGCCTTGCGACTCGAGTCGGGTGAACTGCCAGATCACCGGCGACAGGTAGAGCCACAGCCGAAGCAGATGTGGCAACAACCGCGACACGTCGCGCAGATACACGTTCGCCACCGCCAACAACAGCGCGATACCAAGACCAAACATCACCGTGGCCACGAACGCAAGCGGCAGCCACACCACCTCGATATGCACGCCACGACCGGTGATGAAATGGATCGGCACGTAGGCGATGAGCGACCGGAGGAAAAGGCTCGCTGCGCTGAGGGCCGACGCAACCGGCAAGATCACCCGGGGGATCGCCGACTGGGCGAGCACACCACCGGCACCGCTCTGGATCGAACCGACACCGTTGGTGACGGTGCCGTTGAAGAACAACCACACGTACAAGTTGCCCACGATGAACCCGAAGCGGTCGAGCTGATCGAGGCCGCCGCCGGCGATGATGCCTACGAACACGAAATAGATGACACCGAACAGGAGCGGATTGAGCACGTTCCAGACCCGGCCGAACAAGGTGTCGAAGTTGCGGGCCTTGACATCGGCGCGCGACCAGTACACCGCAAAGGCGCGGTAGCGCCACGACTCGGCGAGGTACTGCCGCAGCGGCGGAATGCCCGAACGGGTCGCTCGCCGGGTCAGCACCGGGGCTGTCTCGGGTGACGACGAGGTCGGCGCGTTCATGAGCACCGACGATACCGACGCACCGGTGCAGATCGAGACCACCCAAGGCAACGACGGGTCAGCCCCGGAACGTCATGCCCCGGTAGCCGGGCGAGAAACCAGCGGCTTCGAGTCGGGCTGCAACCGGCGTGTCCCGCACCGGCACGCCGTCGACCTTGGCGATCTCGAGCTTGGTCAGCCGACCGTCCTTGACCAGGCCCTGGACCGCCTCGATCCAGGCGGCGGTGTCGACCGCACCGCCGAACATGACCAACGACCGGCCACCGCGTTCGACGAGCACCATCGGCTCGCCGCCGATCAACACCACATGCGCACCGGCTCGAAGCGCCGGTGCGCATGTGG
>JBDQKN010000179.1:0-4498 GCA_040263235.1 Ilumatobacteraceae bacterium | reverse complement strand
GTTCAAGGTGTTGACCTTGAGAACTTCGACGCCCCAGATCGACTCGACGGCGTCACGGATCTCTGGCTTACTTGCGCTGCGGGCGACCTTGAAGGTGTAGACGCCTGCCTCCATGGCGGCGTAGCTCTTCTCGGAGACGACCGGGGCAATGATGATGTCACGAGGGTCCTTCATCACTTGGCATCGCTTTCGCTCGTGGCCTTCGCCGCAGCAGAGGGCAGCGTGGCCGAGGTGAACAGGATGTGGTCGTTGCACAGAACGTCGTAGGCGTTGAGCTCAGCCACCCGGATCAGTTGGACCTCAGGGATGTTGCGGAAGCTCAGTGCTGCCGTGGCGTCTTCTGGCCCGAGAACGATGAGGGCACGACCCTCAACACCGAGAGCGGCAAGGGCAGCTACCCCAGCCTTGGTGCTCGGCGTGTCGAAGTTCCACGCATCGACCACGGTCACCCTGCCCTCAGCGGCACGATCGGACAGCGCCGAGCGCAGAGCGAGCCGAATCATCTTCTTCGGCGTGCGCTGGTTGTACTTACGGGGCTTGGGCCCGAGAGCAATACCACCGCCAGAGAAGTGTGGCGCCCGGGTTGAACCTTGGCGGGCATTACCGGTGCCCTTCTGACGGAACGGCTTTGCGCCACCGCCAGACACCTCGCTGCGGGTCTTCGTGCTCTGGGTTCCGGATCGACGGGCCGCGAGTTGGGCGGTGACGACCTGGTGCATCACGGGGACATTCGGCTGAACACCGAAGTAGGACTCGTCGAGATCGACGGTTCCGGCATCTGAGCCGGACTGCTTCTTCATCGTGATCGTCGTCATGTCAGGCTCCCTTCACGGCCGACTTGACGGCGTTGCGAACGTGGACGACTCCACCATTGGGACCGGGGACCGAACCCTTGACGAGCAGCACATTGCGCTCGGCATCGGACTCGACTACCTCAAGGTTCAGCGTGGTGACCTGCTCGTGACCCATGTGGCCAGCCATGCGGACACCCTTGAACACTCGACCAGGGAATGAACAGGCGCCGATGGAACCAGGCGCACGGTGGTGCTTGTGGTTACCGTGGCTTGCTCCCTGACCGGAGAAGTTATGGCGCTTCATCGTTCCGGCGAAGCCCTTCCCTCGGCTGGTGGCGGTGACGTCGATCAGATCGCCGGTCGAAAATGAATCGACGGTGATCTCCTGACCGACTTCAAAACCGTCGATCGAGTCGAGGCGGAGTTCGACGAGACGTCGACCCGGCTGGACCCCAGCGGCGGAGAAGTGTCCTGCGGCGGGTTGATTGAGTTTGCGGGCATCTCGATGCCCGTAGGTGACCTGCAATGCGGTGTAGCCGTCGCGCTCGGTGGTCTTGATCTGCACCACTCGCATCGGCTCTACCTTGAGCACGGTCACCGGGACGATCCGGTCGTCGACCCACTTTTGGGTCATGCCGACTTTCTCGCCGACGATCGCTATTCGTGCCAGGCCGGCTTCCTTCGTTGATCGAGCCCCGAGGGGCTATCCACCCTGGTTGTTTCCGGTTGAGTCGGCGTGAAGTTCCCGGAGCACTTCACGCAAGTGCTCCGCAGGCCACATGGCCGCGGAGCACGGTTCTGGAGTTCGCCGTGAGGTCCCCGTCTCCGGGCTCACACGGACATCGTTTGTGAGTCATCCGACCGGCTGTCGGACACGAGAACGGAACGCTATCGCCGCCGACGGCAGTTCCAACCCGCCGGTGGCAAAGGTCTCAGGACACAGGCCGCGTGGTCAGCGTGGCGGCCAAATCGAGCTCAGCATCGCCTCGGCGCACCCTGATCACGGCGGTATCGCCAGGTTGGAGGTCTCGGATCGCCGCAATGAGTCCGGCAGCCCCTTCAACGGCGGCACCGTCGACAGCGATCACTACGTCACCCTCCTTGATCCCGGCGGTTGCCGCCGGCGAACCGTCATTGACTGCACGGATCAGCGCCCCGAGGCCGCCATCAGTGCGATCATCGAGCGCCACACCGAGGAATCCCTCCTCGCGGATGGTTCCATCAGCCTGGTCACGGAGTTGTCCGAGCACCGGAAGGGCTTCGCCAACCGAAATTGCGAAACCGATATTCGATGCCGCAGTAGTACTTGACCCTCTCGCAACGGCGGTGTTGATGCCAACGACCTCCCCGAGAGCGTTTACCAGCGGTCCGCCGGAATTGCCCGAGGAAATGGCTGCATCGGTCTGGACAAGCCCGTCAAGTGCGCCGTTGGCGGTCACGATCGTGCGGTCGAGGGCTGAGACGATGCCAAGAGTGACCGATGGCGCTCCGTCCAGGTCGAGGGCAAACCCGATCGCCACCACCTCGTCACCCAAGCGCACCGATCCGGGCTTCGCGAAAACCGCCGGTGTCAGTCCGGTTGCGTCAATATCGATGAGAGCAAGGTCATTTCCGATGTCGAGCGCAAGCAGTTGTGCCTCTCGGGGTTCCGTGTCACCGGCGAGGCGCACCCGAATAGCTGTTGCCCCCTCGACGACGTGAGCATTTGTCACGATCTCACCGTCGGCGGTGGTGATGATGCCCGTTCCCACAGAGCCCCCCATCCCGAAGGCGCCGTTTTCGATATCGGCCATCACGGTGACCGTGCTCGGCCCGACGACGTCAGCGACACCAGCAACATCAATTCGCGGAATCGAATCGGGACGGTCACCACCGACTTCGAAATTTGGGAGTTCTGCGACCGTCTCGGTGGCCGGCGTGGCTGATCCGGAGGAGAAATCGGTGTTGTCAGCACCTCCTCCCGTCGAGAGGTCGAGTGCGGCTCCTCCAGCAAACGCAAGAACTACCACCATCAAGCTGACAACAGCGGTCCCCGGACGGCGCCTACGACGCGGCTCGGGACCCGGCGCTGGCGGTGCCGGTTCCTGGGACACGGTGGGAGGTGGGAATGCGTTCATATGAAAGGTCTAGCAATGGGAATGGCCCGCTGCATCCCGCAGCGGGCCATTCTCACGTAACTCTCACCCGGCAGTGCCGATCTGAGGTGTTCAGCCCTTTGCCTCGCTGAAGGCATCAGAGAAGTTCGTCTCGAAGTCTCCGGTGTCCGTGATGAATTCCAACTTCGAACGATCGGCTGGATAGACGGTCTCATCGGCCAGGAACTCGGGATCCATGAATTCAACCGATGCCGCATTCGGACTGCCGTAGTAGTTCCACTCACTTAGTTGGGCACCGTTCTGCGCATCGAGAATGAAGTTGATGAACGTATGAGCCGTGCACGGGTGCGGGGCGTCAAAGGGCAGGGCCATGTTGTCGGTCCAGATGGTTCCACCTTGGCTCGGCACGATGTAGGTGTACTCATCGTCCCCCTCGTAGGCGTCGATCGACACGACCATGTTGCCGGAATAACCATGAGCGATGACGGTCTGGCCTGCAGTCAGAAGTTCGTCGTACTGGT
The DNA here is from genome assembly GCA_040263235.1 of Ilumatobacteraceae bacterium. Lineage (GTDB taxonomy): Bacteria > Actinomycetota > Acidimicrobiia > Acidimicrobiales > Ilumatobacteraceae > Casp-actino5. The sequence goes on along the minus strand of JBDQKN010000179.1, from coordinate 1,087 downwards.
CTGAGTCGAACGCTGCAAGGTTCTCGAGCGACGCGGCAACGAGTGCCTTCGCCTCATCGAGCTGGGCTGAATCCGTCGTGTTGAGCGAGTAGCCGAGATACTTGAGCGCTGCGCCCAGGGTCTCACGCGGGTCGTTCAACATCGTGATCTGCCCGGAGTACTTCGAAGCGATGGCGGGGTCGAAGACCAGGCCCCAGCCTGCATCAACATCATCACCAACCACGGACAGATTCACGCCAAGCCCAGTGGTACCCCATTGGTAGGCAGCGACATATTCGGCGGTCGGGTCGTAGCTCGGTGGGTTGAACTGGGCGTCGAGATTGGCGAAGTTGGGAATCGCTTCCTTGTTGAGCTTCTGAATCGATCCCTCTTCGATCATGATCGACACCATGTAGTCCGACGGCACGATCACGTCATATCCCGAGCTGCCCGCGGTGATGATCGGCTGCATGGCCTCGTTCGAGTCGTAGTTGTCCTCGATGACGGTCACGCCGTACTGCGCCTCGAATGCGGTCTTGAGTTCGGGGTCGATGTACTCAGACCAGTTGTATAGGTAGAGGTCACCATCGACCTGGTCAACGGTGCAATTCACTGCCCCGGCCTCGGCCGATGGTTCCTCCGCGGCCGGTGCGTCAGCGGCGTCATCACCGCCACACGCAGCGATGACCATCGACCCGGCAATGAGCACCGAGGCAATCCGTGTGGTATGTCGTGATGTCATTGGGTCCCCCCTGTTGTCCGAAGTCGTTGTCGTCCACGTGCAGCATTTACCCGCTGTAGAGCCACTGATCCTGCTACCAGCATCAGTGATGCCATCAACATGATGACAGACACAGCATTGATCGTAGGCGTCACACCTTTGCGGATCAACGAGAACACATAAACCGGCAGCGTCGTTGAGCCCGGGCCGGCCACAAACTGCGTCACCACAACGTCGTCGAGTGACAGCGTGATTGCGAGAAGTGCGCCCCCGAGCACCCCCGGGGCAATCAGGGGAAGGGTGATGTGCCGGAAGGTCTGCCATCTGCTGGCATACAAGTCAGACGCTGCCTGCTCAAGGGTTGCATCCATACCGGCGACCCGGGCT
>JBDQKN010000178.1:0-4500 GCA_040263235.1 Ilumatobacteraceae bacterium | reverse complement strand
GTCTCGCCCTCGGCCTCACCATCAGCCCCGGTCTCCTTCCCACAACCGGTACCAACACCAACACCAATTGGCTGGTTCTCCTCACCGCACTGGGTGCACTCATCACCCTCGCCGCCTCGGGTAACCGCCGGCGTCAACCCCGGTAGGCCACATGGCCACGCCGGCATAACCTCGCGTCATGGCTGAAGTCCGTGAGACCCAACTTCCCGGTGTCGGCGTTCGCCACGAGTTCACCTCCGACAGCGGTCAGCAACTCGGGGTGATCTCCCATCGAGGAGGCCGCAAAGAAGTGCTCATCTACGACAAGGATGACCCTGATGCCTGCAGCACGGTTGTCCATCTGACCGAGGGCGACACCCGCACATTGTCTGAACTGCTCGGCGCTTCCCAAGTCGCGCACTCCCTTGCCGCTGTCGAACAACAGATCGAAGGTCTCGCCATCGACTGGGTCCCCATTGAGCATGGATCAGGCTTCGATGGGAAGTCGATCGCCGATGGAATGTTCAGAACCCGAACGGGTGTGTCGATCGTGGCAGTCGTGCGCGGCGCGACGACAGTGCCAGCCCCTCGTCCCGACTTTGAGTTCAGGGCCGGCGACACCGCAGTCTGCGTCGGAACGAACGAGGGGCTAACCGAAGTTCGCTCACTGCTTCGGGACTGAGACGAACCGACACCGTGGTTCTCGCCGCCACCTCCGCCGAGGTTGCTCTCGCCTTCATCGAGATCGGGGCGATAGCAATCGGCTTGTCCTTCCTTGCGCTCGCAGCTGGCCGCGTCGGTATCAGCGCTGTCCCGCTCTATCTGATCGCCGGACTGGCATTCGGCGAAGGCGGATTGGTCGATGTCACTGTTGCGGAGGGATTCGTGTCGACCACCGCTGAGATCGGCGTGTTGTTGCTGTTGCTCTCCCTCGGTCTCGAGTATTCGAACAGCGAGCTGAAATCCGGTCTTCGCTCCGGCATCGTGCCTGGCATTCTCGACGCACTGACCAACGCCGGGCCCGGTGTGCTCGCAGGAATCCTCCTTGGATGGTCCGTACCGGCAGCTGTCCTGCTCGGGGGTATCACGTGGGTCAGTTCGTCTGGCATCGTCTCGAAAGTGCTCACCGACCTTGGCCGGATGGGTAACCGAGAGACCCCAGCGGTGCTGAACCTTCTGGTGGTCGAAGACCTGGCGATGGCGGTCTACCTGCCCGTAGCAGCAGCTCTCGTAATCGGCGGCTCACCATCAGACACGATCATCACGGTCGCAATTGCACTCGTGGCGGTCGGTGTCATCATGGTGCTCGGGATCCGATTCGGTGACCTGCTCAGCCGAAGCCTGTCGGTTGGCAGTGATGAAACGGTGTTATTGGCCGTCTTCGGTCTCACGCTCGTGGTGGCAGGACTCGCTCAACAACTGCAGGTGTCGGCAGCGATCGGTGCCTTCCTCGTGGGATTGGCGCTGTCGGGTGAAGTGCAACATCGAGCGAGCCAACTCATTACCCCGCTACGTGACCTCTCGGCTGCAGTGTTCTTCGTGTTCTTCTCGTTCCGGATCGATCCGGCTGATCTGGTGCCGGTGCTGCTGCCTGCGGTCATTCTCGGTGTGGTCACGTCACTCACCAAGGTGGCAACTGGATGGTTTGCTGCGGGACGTCTCGGGGTCGGTCGCCGAGGACGAATGCGTGCCGGCACCGTCTTGATCGCCCGTGGCGAGTTCGCCATCGTCGTCGCAGCGATCGGAGCCTCACTCGTTGAGGGGCCCGAGATAGCAGCGCTCGGAGCCGCCTACGTGTTGATCACCGACGCAATCGGCCCGGTGGTGACCAAATTCGCCGATCGGCTTGTCTAAGACTGCGGAAAGCGGCCGTCCGGGAGCGGGGCATCAAAATCATCCCCAATCCGGATACGCCCCCGCTCGAACCCGAATTCCCGCCGTTCTGCCCCCAGCCGCTGTGCCAGCCCGCTGGTGCGGGATGTGGTGCGCGTGATCGCGGCGACGACAGTGGCGGTGCCACCGACAAGCGTGACCCGACGCTTGGCTCGGGTCACCGCCGTGTACAACAACTCTCGAGTGGCGAGCCGCGAGTCAGCAGATGGCAACACCACAATCACATGGTCAAACTCTGAACCCTGGCTCTTGTGAATCGTCAAAGCGTGAACGGTTTCAGTGCCGTCGAGATGTGAAGGTGCCAACAGCCTGGGCTCCGGCTCGTCGGGGAACGCCACCTTGGGGCCGGCCTCGGTGCGAACCACCACCCCAACGTCGCCGTTGTACAACCGTCGTCCCGGATCGTTGCGGGTGATCATCAGCGGCCGCCCGGGGTACATCCCAGCGATCGAGTGTCCCGACGCCACGATCATGTCTTCGACTACACGATTCCAATGGGCCACACCGGCGCGCCCTCGGCGATGCGCGCACAGAACACGCAGGGAATCCAGTGCAGCAACAGCGGACGCTGCATCTCCTTGCCGTGCAGGGGGCACCACCGAGTTGAGATGTTCGGCGATGTCCGGCGCAACATCGCCGACCGAATCGACTCTGGCGAGAATCACCCCATCGTCGGCCCCAGTAGGGCCGGAATTCAGGATCGTCTCGGCTGCAGCGCTGTCACCCGCCCGGATCGCCACGGCGAACTGACCGATCCGACTCGTTGAGGGGAAGCGTCTGCTCTCGGTGAGTTCGGCGACCCGATGCGCTACCACTCCCGTCGCGCTTGCGATATCGCCGAGAACTGAACCCGCATCGACACTCGCCAACTGACCGGCATCGCCGACGAGGATGAGTTGTGCGGTTGGGTCCAACGCGCTCAACAGCGCATCCATCATCGGCAGAGACACCATGGATGCCTCGTCGATGACCACTACGTCGTGAGGGAGCAGATGCCGGGCGGTGTGCTTGAACCGGGCCCCTCCTGGGCGAACACCGAGCAGACGATGGATAGTCGATGGTGCGAGTTGACCGATGGACTCACCGATTGCAGCGAGTTGCTGATCTCCAGATTCACGCAGCAGCGCCACCGAGGAGTCGATGCTCTCCGCCATGCGTGCTGCCGCCTTCCCGGTCGGCGCGGCCAATCCGATCCGCAGGTCATGTTCGGCACCCGCCAGCAGGGCGGCAAGTAGTGCAGCGACGGTTCGGGTCTTCCCGGTACCGGGCCCACCAGTCAGCACGCCGAGCCGACCTCCAAGGCAGCGTTGGACTGCAGCATGTTGACCAACGTCGAGTTCCAAAACCGCAGCGATGTCATCAAGCCGGGCTCCTGCAGGCGAATCCACTGAGGCAAGCGCTCCGATCCGCTCTGCGACGGCCACCTCATGGCGGTAGAAACTGGCGAGATAGACCAAGCCAAGATCAACCGCGAGCGGTGCTCCTACAGCAGTCGCCAACGGACTGTTGGCCACCGTGTTGAACCACGACTCCGTATCGGTCGGCCACGGCAGATCACGGGCTCGGGCGACGACGTCGGGGTCCACGTGCTCCATCTCTCCCAAGACCTGATCGCGAATCGCCCTCAGATCGAGGGCCACGTGCCCTGATCGGGGGATTCGGACGGCAAGCGCTAACGCGAGGATCACCCACGGATCATCCTCTGCTGCCAATTCGGCACAACTAGCAGCCACCATTGCATCGGATGTCGTGAGAACCCCCGCCTCAATCCATTGTCCGAGCGCAGCAGCTCGGAGACGACGATCATCAAGGCGAACGGTCATCGGCTCACTCCTGACTCAATGATGGTGTCGAGTTGGGCGATCACCGCTGCAGGGGGACACCACCACACCACTCCCCTCGTATCGTCGTGAGACCGAATCGGGTCCATGCCCCGAACGAACAGATAGGCCGCACCGACGATCAGGTCATCGACGTCCGCCTCCAAGTGACGAAGTCGCAGATACCGGCGGAGCGCCACCAGATACAGCACCGCTTGGAGCGGATAGCCGTGACGGTGCATCTCAGCGACCATCTCTTCAGCGGTGAATTGGGCATCGGCTGACAGACGGTTCGTCTTGTAGTCGGCCACCAGATATCGACCATCAACCCGGGCCACCAAGTCGATTGATCCGGTGAGCATGCCCTCGATGTCAACATCGAGACCACCGGCAGCAGCTGAGTCGAACCATGGACGCATCGGATCATCGTCAGCCAATCCATCTCTGACCACGGCGGCGAGTTCGAGGGCAGACATCGACGACAACGGCAACAAGAACTCGAGTTCATCGAGCCGATCGGTTCGCTGAATGTCAGCGAGTCGGATGGACCCGAGCGGACCGCCGAGCGATGACCGCAATGCATCAGCAAGTCCAGCAGCAAGCACCTCAGCGCTGACGCCCATCGACTGATAGTGCAAGGCTTCTCGGCACCTGACCTCAAGCTCGGAGGCGAGGTCGGCTGACGCGAAGTCAACGAGTTCGAGCACCCCATGAACAAGCGAACCAAATGCTGCCGATCCCGGAACCGAACGAAGATGCCCGGCCGGCGCAGCCAATTCAACCGGCGATGTGCTCGGCTCATCAAACC
>JBDQKN010000177.1:0-4505 GCA_040263235.1 Ilumatobacteraceae bacterium | reverse complement strand
GGTCGTCGACGTCGGCTGAAGTCGATGCTCCTCGATCAGTCGATCATTGCTGGGATCGGCAACATCTACGCCGATGAGATCTGCCATCGGGCTCGCCTCAAGCCCGATCGTGGGGTTGGAACCATCTCGCGAGCCGGACTCAGGCGTCTCGTGAACGCTATTCATGAGGTGCTCGTGGAGGCAGTGGCTGCGGGTGGGTCAACTCTTGGCGATGGCCAATATGTCGGTCTTGATGGTTCCTCGGGGGCATATCAACTGGAACATCGAGTGCACGCCCGAACTGGTCAGCGATGTAGGACGTGTGGACGAGGGGTCGTGAGGCGAGCACTGATCGAACAGCGGGGCACCCATTGGTGTCCTCTCTGCCAGCGCTGACGCACCGCGCTGCACCGCTGTCTGCAGAGTAGATTGCTCGTCGTCGTGTTCCTCAAGAGTCTCACCCTCAAGGGCTTCAAGTCGTTCGCTGATCAGACGACGATGGCTCTCGAACCTGGAGTCACCGTCGTGGTGGGTCCAAACGGTTCTGGCAAGTCGAACGTTGTCGATGCCATCGCGTGGGTGCTCGGCGCCCAGGCGCCAAAGGCCGTTCGCAGCCAGAAGATGGACGACGTGATTTTCGCCGGTACGGCGAAGCGGCCGGCGCTTGGACGGGCCGAGGTCAGCATCACCCTCGACAATTCAGCGGGTCTGCTTCCGGTTGAGTTCACCGAGGTCACGGTCACCCGAATTCTGTTCCGTAACGGCGACAGCGAGTACTCGATCAATGGGGTGCCCTGCCGCCTACTCGACGTTCAGGAACTGCTGTCGGATGCAGGTGTCGGTCGCCAACAGCACGTGATTGTCAGTCAGGGCCAGATCGACGCCGTGCTCAACGCACGTCCAGAGGATCGTCGGGCGATTATCGAAGAGGCGGCAGGCGTTCTGAAATACCGCAAGCGTCGCGAGAAGGCCCAGCGGCGACTCGACGCGACCGAGGCGAACCTGCTTAGGCTCCAAGACCTGCTCCGAGAAGTCCGACGGCAGTTGCGCCCCCTCGAGCGCCAGGCGCACGCCGCGCAGCGACATGGCGATCTGCAGGCAGAACTCGACACCCTCAGGGTGTTTGTTGCCGGCCGGGAGATAGCGGCCCAGCGAGCGAAATTGACAGCCATCGAAACAAACCGCTTGGCCGACTCCGAGTCTCAAACCCAAGCGCGCCGGCGGCTTGCGGAACTCGACACATCGATCATGACGGTGGAGGCACAACTCAGCGCTCGTGGAGCGAGTGACGTTCGCGACAGATTGTCTCAGGTTGAGCGCCTGATTGAGCGAGCTGACGGACTCACCGGAATTCTGACCGAACGCCGACGTTCGCTAGAGCGCGATCGTTCTCGGGCGATGGATGCAGGAGTTGTGGCCACGCTTGAGGCCGATGTTGCCGGTTTCAGGACCGAAGTCGCCGAAGTTGAAGCAGGGATGGCTGAACTTCGTCCCGAGGTCGAACAACTTGAGGCGGACGAGGCCGAGCTTGCCACTCGGCGCGACGCAGCTGCGGAGGACAGCGTCGAGTCGTCCTCAAAAGCGGCCAGCGCTGCTGCAGAGGTCCGAGGCGAGCTTCGGTCGGTGAGGGCTTCTCTCGAGCGGACGAGAACAGAGCGGGATCGAGTATCTGAGCGGGCAACTCGGGTCCGGACTCAGAGCGTCGGTCTGGTGGCCGAGATTGAACGCCATCGAGAGGAGTGTTCGGTCCGATCAGACGCCGAAGGGCCCCTCGTTGCTGAGCTCGAGGCGGCCGAATCCGCTACGGCAGTGACGGCCTCGGTGGCGCAGGCAGCAACGGTGGCGAATCGCGAGGCGCTCGACGCTGTGTCACGGCTCCGGGCCCGTGTTGAGGCGCTTCAGATGGCGTTGGATGCTGCCAGAGCCCGTGCTGGAGCCGAACGGCTGTCTGGTCACGATGGGGTGCTCGGAACGCTGCTTGATGTCGTTGAGATCGATACCGGTTGGGAGGCGGCAGTCGAGGCAGCTCTCGGCGAGGCCTTGTCAGCCGTGGTGGTCGACTCTCCCGATTCGGCGCGACGCGCTTTGGAGACGCTTCGGCGCTCTGCGACCTCAGGTGCAGTTCTGGCGGCGGTGGGCGGTCCGGTGACGGCGGTCGACGTGCCGAATGGTTGCGAGGCGGTCCTTGCGCATGTTCGTTCAGCTCGACCCGGTGTGTCTGCTCTCCTCGGCCGTCTGCTGGCCCCTGCGGTCCGCGCCAACAACCTCGACAGGGCGATCGAGGTTGCGCTCGCAACCCCTGACCTGGTTGTGGTGACGGTTGACGGTGATCGATTTGGCCCCGGGGGATGGCGTATCGGGGCCGCAGGAGGTGGCGCAACTGCAGCAGCCCTCGACGAGGCTGGGCACCGCTTCGCCGAGGCGGAGATCGAACTTGCTCGCTGTGAGGCTGAACTGGCTGAGGCCACCGCGAACGTCGAAACAGCTCGCCAGATAGAAACCGAGATTTCACGGCGTCTCGACGCCAACGATGCTGCCTTCGCTGCGGCATCGGAGGCGCTGGCTCAGGCCCAAGCTCGCCGGCGCGAGATCGACGCCGAAGCCGAGGCCGCTGAAGGAACTCTCGGCGAACTCCTGGAGTTGATCCAGTCCGAGGAGCAGCGACTGAGTGCCCTCGAAGGAGTACTTCCTGCACTCGTGGCCGACGAGGAGGCTGAAGCTGAGGCTGCACGTCTTCAGACGCAGACGCGGTCAGCGCTCGAGGCTCGGGTTGCGGTGTTGGCGTCACGCCGGCGCGACCTTGAGGTTCGGGGTGCAGGGCTCCGTGAACGCGAGGAGTTTCTGCGCCGTCGAATCGATGAGACCGAGCGGCGACTTGAGGCTGATCGTGAGGAGCGCGCCGGGGCCGCTGAACGCCGCGAGCGTGTGGAGCGCGGAATTGTGGCTGTTGAGAGGCTGGGCGAGGTGGTTCGGTCTCATCGCGCACTGATCGTGGTCGAGCGCGATGCGCTGGTGGAAGAACGTCGCCGACAGAGCGACGAGGTGAGGGATCTGACAACGGCCCTCGATGATCACCGGACGGCGCGAACAGCTGCTGAGCTTGTCGTTGAGGAAACTCGTGAGCGTCTGCATCGAGCTGACATCGACGAGGCAGAGGCTCGGCTGCGTTTAGAGACGACCGTTGAAGCGTTACGACGTGATCTCGGAGTGGAGCCGGAACTGGCTGAGCAGTCGGAACCGCCAGAGGTTCCGGAGGGAGCCACCCATGCAGGCCGGGTGAGGGAACTCGAGCGTGAGCTCAGACTCCTCGGCCCGATCAACCCACTCGCTCTTGAAGAATTCAACGAACTCAGCCAGCGGCACGAATTCCTTGAGCAACAACTTGAGGATGTGCGTTCCACCCGACGCGAATTGAATCGAGTCATCGCTGCCGTCGATGTTGAGATTCAGAATGTCTTCGCGGCCGCATTTGCCGACGTCAGTACGAACTTCACGCAACTCTTTAGCGCACTCTTCCCTGGCGGTACTGGGGCGCTTCGCCTGACGTCCCCGGATGACTTGCTCAACACCGGTATCGAGGTTGAGGCAAAACCCAGCGGGAAGAACGTGAAGAAACTCTCACTGCTTTCGGGTGGCGAGCGATCACTGACTGCCTTGGCTTTCCTCTTCGCCGTCTTCCGGTCGCGACCCTCGCCCTTCTATGTCATGGACGAGGTCGAGGCAGCACTTGACGACGTGAACCTGCATCGGTTCCTGAATCTGATCCAAGAGTTCCGACGCGACGCCCAACTCCTCATCGTTTCGCACCAGAAGCGGACGATGGAAGCGGGCGATGCTCTCCTCGGCGTGTCAATGCAGCCGGGCGGCTCCTCGAAGGTGGTTACAGAACGAGTGACCACCTCCTCCACAATCGGCTCCTGAGCCGACGGTAGCGTCGCCTCTATGGACGATATGACCTGGGTCTACCTGCTGCTCGTTGCGATCGTGCTCGCATTCGGTGTCGGGGTTGTGTTGCTCGGTCGTCGTGGTCGGAGTGCCTCGCCAACCGGTACGAAGGCTGAGCCGAGCACCCACGTCGATGAACCATCCGATGAGTCATCAACTTCCGTCGCGCAGGTAGACGAGGCCGTTCAATCCGTAGTCGACGAGAATCCTCCCGCAGCGTTGTCGATGCGTGACCGGTTGACCAAGGCTCGCTCGGCGCTCTCCTTGGCGTTCGGCTCGGTGCTCGGTCGGTCAGCCATTGATGCTGCGACGTGGGATGAACTCGAAGAGGCGCTGATTCTGTCTGATGTGGGAATTGGAGTGACCACCGCTCTGCTTGATCCATTGCGCGATCGGGTTGCTGCCGGCGAGATCGAGACTCCCGAAGCGTTGCTTGAATGCCTGAGAGTCGAGATGGCTGGCCGGCTTGAAGGAGCTGATCGATCGCTTCATCGCCGGACTGATGAAGGTCCGAGTGTCTGGTTGTTCGTCGGGGTCAACGGGGTGGGCAAGACCACCACGATCGGGACGTTGGCGGCGCG
>JBDQKN010000176.1:0-4514 GCA_040263235.1 Ilumatobacteraceae bacterium | reverse complement strand
GGCTACGAGTCGTCGCTCGAAGAAGCGGGGGAGCGCGAGGGCCATGCCATTACTGAGACCATGGCCACCCCTGACGGGATCGAGGGAATCGATGCCTTCGCATCGCGGCGCGAACCAAATTTCCGGGGGCTCTAAACCTCAACGTGCTGCAAGGCGGTCGATCGTCTCGCTGAAGCCGCGAACGGTGTCAGCGATGATCTGGGCAACCGACTGAATCTCGTTGATCCGGCCCGCAACTTGGCCCGTGAGGGCAAATGCAGCTTCCATGTCGCCGCCGAAATAGAGCGATTGCGCATCTCCGAAGTCGCTGAACACGTTGTGCTCTGCATGTACGAGAGCCTCTGTGCGGCGTGTCCGCAATGCTCGCAAGGCCGGCGAGTGGCGATCGTTAAGCAGGACGGTGTCGGTCTCAGATGCGTCGAGGATGGCGTGTTTCCAGTTGTCGTGAACTGGTGATTCAGCAGCCGCCACCATCTGGGTGCCCATCTGGACCCCCTCAGCGCCGAGGGCAAAGGCTGCTGCCATCGTCGGGCCATCGCAGATTCCACCCGCTGCGATGATCGGCACATCGACCCGAGAACGAATCAGCGGGAGTAGCACCATCGTCGACACAGGAGTCGGGCTCTTGAAGCCACCTCCCTCTCCACCTTCGACAACGAGGCCGTCTACACCCGCGTCGACGGCTTTGAGCGCTGCAGACAGGGTGGGGACGACGTGGTACACGGTGAGACCGGCCTCTTTGAGTACCCCGGTGTACTTAGTTGGCGACCCGGCCGAGGTGGTGACAAAACGCACCCCCTGATCGATGACGAACTCGGCGATACCGGGATCGCGAACGAATGCCTGGGCGATGTTCACACCAAAGGGTCGATCGGTCAGGTCGCGCATCGATCGAATCTCATTCTTGACGTTGTCGAGCTCTCCCGACGAGGTCTCGATGATTCCGCATGCCCCTGCCAATGAGACTGCGGATGCCAATCGGCTGCGGGCAATCCAGCCCATGGGGGCCTGAACGATTGGGATATCAACCCCGAGATCGCGACTGACCCGATTTCGTGTCGGGTCGAATGATGGATGAACACTCATATCAGCCCTTGACCGATCCCGCGAGGAGTCCACGCACGAAATACCGTTGAAGCGAGAAGAAGACGACCAAGGGGATGAACGCTTGGACGAATGCAGCTGCTGGCAGGAGGTGCTCGTTGCTGCCGAAGTCACCAGCGAGCGTGGCGATGAAGATCGTGGTGGGACGCGCATCCGGATTGGTGCCAGCCATGGTGTTGGCGATCAGGAAGTCGTTCCACGTCCAGAGGAACTGGAAGATCGCAAAGGCTGCCAAAACCGGGACGGAGAGGGGAAGGACGAGTCGCCAGAATATGGTGAAGTGGTCAGCACCGTCAATCCTCGCTGCCTCAAAGACATCCTTTGGGAGCGATGAGATGTAGTTGTGCAGCAGGAAGATCGCGAATGGTAAGGCGAATCCGGTGTGGGTGAGCCACACCGCCGTTGAAGTGTTCACCAGGTCGAAGTCGGGGATGATCGTCACCGTCTTGTCGAGGAATGGCAAGGTGAAGTGGGCCCCGTTCACATACATCTGCAACAACGGGATCAGCGCAACCTGGAGCGGAATGGCCAAGAGCGACACCGTGCCGAGAGCGAGAACGCCAGCATCGGTGCGAGCACCTTCACTGCAGTCTTTCTCATATCTCTCCCCTTGAACGTGGGTGAACGGTGGTGTTCACCCGGCTGGTTTCAGGCGTGAACCTACCGTCGGGTAACCCATGATGCTCACCATGATGACCCTTGACGTTCATCGCCCTGTCGCAAGGATTTCATGAAAACGCTTTCAGTGCAAGCAAATGCAGTCGTCATAACGACGTGGTACGAATGTCACTTGGTCAATGTTCGGTGGTTGCTGACCGACATCAGTCAGAATCACCACCTAGCCTCGCATGAGTGCGTCGGACCTCCATCTCAACGATGTTCGTAGCGAGTGTGGCTTTGTTGGCAGCCTGTTCAAGCGAGTCTGACCTTGCGGTCTCGATTCCAACCTCGACGGCCCAGGCGGTGCCGGCACCAACGTCGACCGGCGCTCCAAGTACCTCTGTCGTGTCGACCACCAGCTCGACCATCGACACCACTACATCCACAACAGTGGTTCCCACTCTCGATGCGTTCGAACTGAGATCAGACGTACCTCACGACGTGCCTGTCGAGTTCGGCACGAGTGTGAACGGTCGGTCGCTACAGGTCATCCGCCGCGGCGACCCGGCGGGAGCTCGGGTTCTGGTAGTCGGCTGTATTCATGGTGACGAGGATGCCGGCGTCGCTATCGCCCGAACACTCACCACTGCCGAGATCCCGTCTGGGGTCGAACTCTGGATCGTGCCCACGATGAACCCTGACGGCACCGCTCTCGGCCAGCGTCACAACGCCAACGGCGTTGACCTCAACCGGAACTTCTCCGTGAACTGGGCGCCGCTCGGCGACCTCGGAAACTGGCAGTACGGAGGCCCCTTCGCCGCTAGCGAACCCGAGACGCTGGCGATGAGCAACATCGGTGAACTCGTCGAACCCGATTTGGTGTTGTGGTACCACCAGGATCTGTACCGGATCACGCCATCATCGGGCCTCGGCGGTCAGATCCGAGCCAAATACGCAGAACTCACCGGGTTGCCGCTGTTGCAGGTATCGGGTGGTACCTACACCGGAACCGCCTCACAGTGGTCTCGAACCGTGACCGCTGATGGCGGCACCGGGTTCACCATCGAACTGGGTGCCTCGCTCAGCGCCGATGAAGCCGAGGCTCATGCTGATGCGGTGATCGCCGTAACGCTCGAGTACCTGTCTCGGCCGAGCTGAGCGTCACCGGGAGGGCCGGTCGAACCAGTCTCCAGATGGGATCGGTGTCAGGTCGAGCCCGTGCCCGTACTGGTACGCCCAAGCCAATTCGCCGCCGATTGTCTGGACCTGGACTCTCTGATAGAGGCCAAGGACCGTGTCTTCTTCGATGTCGAGGCGAATCAGCGCCTTGTCGAGTGTCTCTGATCGCAGGACGTAGCGGCGTCCAAGTATCACCGTTGAAACCGTCGGATCGAAGAGCGCAGCCGGATAGTCAAGACCGGTGTCGAACAGGTTCCCAGGGACAGCGTCCGGCACACCGTCGTCGACGACAAAGGGTTCGAGGACGGGCCACCGGACATCACCGGGCAGCAACGTCCCGTAGACGAAGAGGCAGGCGTTGACGTCAGTCATCGAGCATGTCGTCGTCGGTTGAAACCCGACCGGGAACCATCAGCGCGGTTCCGATCACTCCAGCCAGAATCGACGCGACAAGAACGCCAAGTCGAGCATCCTCGCCCAATATCGACTCACCGAAGGCGAGTTCAGTGACGAATAGCGACACGGTGAAACCGATCCCTCCAAGGGCTGACGCAGCGATCACATAACGAGGTGTGACGCCACGTGGCAGCCGCCCGATCCGAAGCTTCACAGCGATCAGGGTGGCCGACGCGATTCCAACTGTCTTGCCAACCACGAGGCCGAGAATGACGCCCCAGGTGACTGGATTGGTCACCATGCCACCCAACTCAGACATTTCGACATGCACGCCAGCGTTCGCCAGAGCAAAGAGGGGCACTACGACGAAGGCTGACCACGGGTGTAGGCGATTCTGAAGCCATTCGACCACTGAGACGGTTGCCCGCGCTTGGCGGCTCACCTCCCATGCGGCTGAGAACCCAGGTTGATCCCGTGTTGCTGTCTCGTCGATCAGCACTCGTGAGCGAGTTGGGGTTACCGGCGAGGCGAGGCCGAATGCGACGCCTGCCAGGGTTGGGTGAATACTCGCCTGGTGGAGTGCAAACCAGCAGAGGCCGCCCAGTGCGAGATACGCGCCGATCCACGGAACCCGAGACCGGATACCGATGGCGAGAGCAAGAGCGGCTGCCGCCACACCAAGCCAGACGAATGACACCCCTTCGGAATAAAAGATCGCGATCACCACGATCGCCCCGATGTCGTCAACGATCGCGAGGGCAAGGAGGAAGAGTTTTGCCCACGACGGTGCCCGGGTGCCCAGCAACGCAACAACGCCCATCACGATCGCAATATCGGTGGCCATCGGGATACCCCAGCCACGCGACCCGTCGCCGCCAGAGTTGACCAGTGCGTAAATCGCCGCTGGCACCACCATTCCACCGAAGGCGCCAATGATGGGCAGAGCAGCCTGTCGAGGGTCTCGCAGTTCTCCGTGGGTCAGTTCTCTCTTGATCTCAAGCCCGGCGACGAAGAAGAAGAGCACCATCGCGAGGTCGTTCACCCACTCACGAAGGTTCAATTCGAGGACTCGTCCTCCTAGGTCGAGGGCGAGATGTGTGTCCCAGAGGTCGTCGTAGCTGCCGGACCATGGCGAGTTCGCCCAGGCGATCGCAATAACGGCAGCAATCACCAAGAGGATTCCGGCGCTCGCCTCACGATGAAGGAAGTCGACGAGCGGTCGGACGAGTTTCGGT
>JBDQKN010000175.1:0-4568 GCA_040263235.1 Ilumatobacteraceae bacterium | reverse complement strand
GATGAGATCGATGCAGGCGCGTGGGTCCCAACCGATTCGATCACCGAGGACATATTCGGTGCGCTTCCCCAAGACCTCTGGCGCACGGTGCTCGGCCGTCAGCCTGGTCGACTCAGCTGGCTGGCAGATGCACCAGATGATCTGTCGCTGAACTGACGGTCAGCTTCTCAGAACTGCCCCGAGAGATTTCGCTGCCTCAGCGCAACGATCCCGCACCTCAGCGATATCTGCGTCGGTGATGTTTCGCTCCCGATGCTGAAGCCGAAGTCGATAGGCAAGCGACCGAGATCCCGCCTCGACACCAGCCCCTCGATACACATCGAAGAGGTCGCACGACACCAGGAGGTCTCCTGCCGCCTGCCGAAGCGCTCGCTCCAACCGCTCTGCTGTCACGTCCTGACCCATCAGAAATGCAAGATCAAGGTCGCTGGACGGCATTCTGCTCACCGGTCGGTGGCTTGTCGGCCGTGGTTCGGCTGCGAGGATTCGGTCGATTCGGATCTCGAGGACAGCAACTCGCTCCTGGATGTCAAAACGTTCCGCCACGGATGGATCGATCTCCCCGACGACACCGATCACGTCCCGACCGGCACGCAACGTGGCGGAGCGAGTCGGATGCAAGCCTCCCGGGCGAGTCGACTGGTCGATCATTGCCCCGGTTCCGAGCGCCTCGGCAATCTCTCGCCAAATACCAATTGCATCATGGGCGTCGCGGCCTGCAAGCACCAGGCCAAGCGCCTCGTATTCGTCTGGCAACGCGTCAGCGCCTGGTGGGTACACATGGCCGATTTCGAAGAGTGACACACCGTCGCGTCGATGATGTTCGTTATGAGAGATGGCAGCGAGCAAACCTGGCCGCAATGACGTTCGAAGTGCGCTCTCCTCAACCACCAGAGGATTGAGAATTCTCATGGTTGGCCCTTCGATGCCCGCTCGCTCCATCGTGTCGGGGGCAACGAAAGGATTCGGCATTGCCTCGGATAGGCCGAGTCCGACAAGCAAGCGCCGAAGTTCGCGCCGTCGACGCTGCGCCGGGCTCAGGTGCCCGTGCGCAGAAGCATGAGGCACCGAACGGCCGAGGTTCTCGTAGCCATACATCCGGGCGATCTCCTCGACAACATCAATCTCGGCTTGAACGTCTGGGCGCCACCCCGGAACTGCCACCGTGACGCGCTCGTCCTCGCCTGAAACCAACAGACCGAGGCCATCGAGGAGAGCCGGCAACGCCGATGCCGTGAGGTCCGTGCCAAGCACACGATTGACCGTCGACACCCTGAGATCAACCGTGCGATCAGTTGGAGGCAGAGATTCACCGCAGCTCTCCGACATCTGATCATGCAGCACTAAGCGCGGGCAGGAAAGGGCTAACAGTTCGGCGAAACGACTCACTGCCTCAAGTGCCAACCCCGGATCCACTCCACGTTCGTAACGTGCCGAGGCTTCGGACCTCAGCCCATGCCTCACTGCGGTTCGCATAACCCCGAGTGGCTCGAACCAAGCGATCTCGAGCGCCACCGAAGTTGTGCGGTCCGAAATTTCGCTCTCGGCTCCTCCCATCACCCCGCCAAGGCCAACTGGAGCATCATTTCCATCACAAATCAGCAGATCGTCGGAGGTACATAACCGCTCCGCCCCATCGAGGGTCAGCAAGCGTTCGCCCTCACGAGCCAACCGAATACGAAATCCGCCATCGATGGCATCGAGGTCATAGGCGTGGTTCGGCTGTCCCAACTCAAGCATCACATAGTTACTGACGTCGACGACATTATTGATCGGTCTCATCCCAACGGCATCGAGGCGCCTCGATATCCACTCTGGGGATGTCCCAACCTCGACTCCCGAAAGCACGGTTGCCGTGAATCGTCCGCACCGATCTCCGTTCGCGAGGTCCACGGCTATCGGCCTACTCTCACCCGACTGAACGACAGCACCGCTCGACGGAGCCGACAAACCGATCTGGCGGTGAGCAGCGAGATCCCGCGCAATTCCACGGATAGACCAACAGTCGGGACGGTTCCGCGTCAGGTCGAGATCGAAGACCACATCGCGCTCGATGCCCACTGCATCGCCGTAGGGGAGCCCGACAGAAACATCACTCGCCAGCACGATGATCCCGGAGGCGTCGGCACCAAGTCCGAGTTCGACCTGCGAACACAGCATGCCTTCGGACTCGATACCAAGAATTCCTCGTCGCTCGATTCGTCGCCCGTCGGGCATCTCGGTGCCCAACGTTGCGAGAGCGACCACATCACCTTCGGACATATTCGAAGCCCCGCACCAGACGTGGCGCTCGTCACCATCGCCCGCATCAACCCAAACACGACGAACCTTTGCCGCGTCTGGGTGCTGTTCCACCCGCAGGACCTTCGCGGTAACCACACCTGGAACGATCGCTCCAACCTCGGTGACCGACTCCACAGCAAGACCGAGGGAGGTGAGTTCATCGGCAAGGAACGCAATGGACTCGGCATCGGCTGGATCCGCGAACGGACCGAAGTCGTTTAACCACGAGAGCAATACCTTCATGCCTGCACCTCAGAACTGCTCGATGAATCGGATGTCATTCACGTACATGTCTCGGATATCAGCAACCCCATGGCGCATCACAGCCATCCGGTCGATGCCAAATCCGAAGGCGAAACCGCTCCACTCTTCAGGGTCCAGCCCTCCCGCCCGCAGCACCGAGGGATGGACCATTCCGCAGCCACCAAGCTCCAGCCACGAACCATCGGGACGACGAATATCGAACTCGGCCGATGGCTCGGTGAATGGGAAATATGAAGGTCGCAGTCGAGAGGTGAACTCCTCCCCGAAGAATGCCTGTGTGAAGGCTTCGATCGTGCCGGCGAGATCAGACATGGTGACGTTGCGGTCGACGACAAGCCCCTCGATCTGATGGAACACCGGCATATGGGTTGAGTCAGGTGTGTCACGCCGGAACACGCGCCCTGGAGCCACGATGCGGATCGGAGGTTCCTGACCGAGCATGGTCCGAATCTGCACCGGCGAAGTGTGGGTGCGCAGCAGCACACCCGATTCACCGGGGGACTCCTCCGGTGACCGTCCGACGAAGAGGGTGTCGAACTCTCCCCTTGCCGGGTGACCCTCGCCCATATTGAGGGCCTCGAAGTTGAACCAGTCGGTTTCGACCTCCGGGCCTTCGGCGACGGTGAACCCCAGTCCAACGAAGACATCTTCAAGTCGCTCCCAGGCCTGAGTCACCACATGAAGATGTCCTCGGGAGGCTCGAATCGGAGCCTCGGTCAGGTCGAGAGCCTCAGCAGCGATCAGCGCTGCCAGTGCCAACGATCTCGTCTCAGCTCGGCGTCCCTCAATCGCCGCACCTACCGCACTCATCGCATCGTTCAAGGCCCGACCCGCCTCACGGCGCTCAGCGGCAGACAAGGCACCCATTCCCGACTTGAGGCTGGCTAAGACACTACGTTTTCCAAGCAGTTCAGCGTTCAAGTTCTCAACATCATCGGCAGATGCCGCTGCAACTGCATCAAGCGCCACTGCGCGTGCTGAATTGATGTCCTCAATCACGGGATTCCTCTTCTCGTCTCGCTTCCCCCGGGCGCACTAATGCGCTCCCTTGCCCTGCCCAGACCCCGAACCAGAGATCAGGAAGCCAACGAGTGGTCGTCACCAACCCGGACCCCCAGATCGCACGATCCGGGGCGGATAAATCGGCGGCGTGACATGAGCCGAAGGTTAGGGCGGTCTCACCCGCTGGGCCAACTCTCATTGAGCGTCGCCATCTCTCATGGCGCGAGCATCGGTCATTGCGAATACGAGCAGAGTGCCCGCCATGGCGACGTTAAGGCTCTCAGACCTGCCTCGATGCAGAACCTGGACCCAGCGGTCCGGAACGATGTCCACCCCATGAGCTTCATTGCCGAGCACGAGGGCCACTCGACCTGACCAGTCAGCAACTCGATGATCCACGCCGAGGTGCGACGAAGTTCCAATGATGTCAAACCCCGAAGCGGCGAGTTCACCGATCGATGCCTCAATCAGAGGTTGGTGGAATACTGCTCCTGCCGATGCACGTACGACCTTCGGCGAAAACGTGTCTGCGGTCCCCTGAGTGACAACAACTGCATCAATCCCGGCGGCTTCGGCCGACCTGATCAGCGTGCCCACGTTTCCGGGATCAGCGATCCGATCTAAAACCAAAGCACATCGAACGTTGTCGAGTTGGCCCGGCACCGGCCGGCGGAAAACTGCGACATTGGGCTGCGGGGTCTCGGTCGTAGCAACCCTGCTCAGGGCTGACAACGAGAGTTCGACGTAGCCGCCACCAGCAACTGGCTCGCCGTTAGGGCCAACGTATTCCTCGTGCAGCACAAGTCCTGCTTCAAGAGCCTCCCCTATCAGGGTTGCTCCCTCGACGAACACCACGCCCTCGGTCCGACGATCCTCTCGCCTCGTTGCCAATCGGCGGAGACGATGGACCGTCGGATTGCGGGCTGACAGTCCGCCGGAGTCGGTCAGAGTGCTGCCCGAGCCTGCTCGACGAGCGCTGCGAACGCTGCGGGATCAGTGATAGCCAAGTCGGAAAGAAT
>JBDQKN010000174.1:0-4593 GCA_040263235.1 Ilumatobacteraceae bacterium | reverse complement strand
GTACAGAAGTGACCAGTTCGACACGTCTCGCCCCCGCGAAATTGACAATCTCGCTCGCCGTCGTGGGCGTCCGCTCTGATGGTTACCACCTCATCGATGCCGAGATGGTGGGTCTCAATCTTGCAGACTCAATCACCATCGCCGATGCCGACCAGACTTCGATAGCCGTCAGCGGCCCCTATGCACACGGTGTCCCCACCGATGAGTCGAACCTCTGCGCCCGGGCGATCGCCAGCATCGGACGTTCAGCCGCAATCTCGATTCACACGGAAATTCCACACGGTGGTGGATTGGGCGGCGGCTCAACCGACGCTGCTGCAGTGCTCCGTTGGGCGGGGGTTGACGATCCCGCTGTTGCCGTCAGCATCGGAGCCGACGTCGCCTTTTGTCTGCACGGAGGACGCGCCAGAGTCACCGGAATCGGCGAGATCATTGAGCCGTTGACCCATCTCGATCGAACATTCACTCTCGTGATCCCGCCACTCCATGTGAGTACCCCAGCGGTATACCGGGCTTGGGACGATCTCGGCGGCCCGAATGGCAGCGGCCCGAACGACCTTGAGAGTGCGGCTCTCGTCGTCGAACCTCAACTGATTCGATGGCGCGACCGCATTCACGAACTGACCGGACTTCGGCCGGTGCTCGCTGGCAGCGGAGCAACATGGTTCGTTGAGGGTGTACGCGATGACGCCCTCGCCGATCTGGTCGACGAGGGCGCTCAGGTGCAGTTGACCCACACCGTCGATCGTTGGTGACCGAGAAGTTGTCAGCTATTTACGACGCTGGTGACGCGTACGCCTCAACATCTTCTTGTGCTTCTTCTTGCGCATGCGCTTGCGGCGCTTCTTGACGAGCGAACCCATAGGGAGCCAGACGCTACCGCCATCGGAGGCACACTCCCCAATGTCTGACAGAACCGATACGGTATGGGCATTCCGATCCGGGGTCGTCTAATGGTAGGACAGCGGTTTTTGGTGCCGCGTGTAGGGGTTCGAATCCTCTCCCCGGAACCACGAGCATCCGCGCCACCCGTCGACGACTACCCCCATCGAGGTCTCTGATGCCTGTATCCGTGATTGTTCTCGCAGCTGGGGCAGGTACCCGGATGCGCTCTGCGCTCCCCAAACCTCTCCACCCGGTGGCTGGCAGAGCAATGGTGCTGCGGGTCATCGACGCCCTGGTTGAAGCCAAGCCCGATCGAGTCGTCGTTGTGGTTGGGCATGGCGCCGACCAGGTGACCGAGGTCGTCACGAATGCGATGCCTGACTGGGCAGAGGTTCGCACTGTGCTCCAATCCGAACAGCATGGCACCGGCCACGCAGCTGCCGTCGGGCTCTCTGCGCTCGATAGTGCGCTGCCCGAAGAAACAGTTCTGATCGTTCCGGGCGACACCCCCGTGCTCAGGTCATCGACCATTGCCGCCCTCTGCCGAGCGCGG
Organism: Ilumatobacteraceae bacterium; assembly: GCA_040263235.1. GTDB lineage: Bacteria > Actinomycetota > Acidimicrobiia > Acidimicrobiales > Ilumatobacteraceae > Casp-actino5. The sequence goes on along the minus strand of JBDQKN010000174.1, from coordinate 3,155 downwards.
CATGAACGTGGCGAAGCGGCGACCATCTTGTCGAGCACAAGCGATGATCCGACCGGTTATGGGCGGATCGTTCGTGACACCAACTCCCGAGTGCTTCGCATTGTCGAACAGCGCGACGCCTCAGAGGATGAACTCGCCATCCGAGAGTGGAACACCGGCGTGTACGCAATTGCCCGAGAGTTTCTTGCTCCCGCCCTTGAACGCCTCGACACCAACAACTCCCAGGCCGAGTACTACCTGACCGATGTCGTCGCCCTCCTCGCTGACGCCGGGCACCACATCGGCACGATGATCACCGATCCTGACGAGGCGCACGGGGTGAACGATCCCGACCAGCTGACCGAAGCCGAAGAGATTCTCCGCCGTCGCAACAGCTGAATCTGGCCTTATCCGGGCGCTTTCGAACAGACCAGCGTCGGCTGCCTACACTCGGGCGTGAGCCCCACTGTTTTTGGGGAGTCGTCACGGGGGAGAACAGTGGAGCCGTTGGAGAAGATCACCACGAAAAAGTTGGCCCTGTATACGGGCCGCACCCATCCAACGCTTGCCGACGAGGTCGCCCGACACCTTGGTCTTCAACTGGGAGACCCCAACATCGTTGAATTCTCCAACGGTGAGATACGACCACGGTTCGCCGAGAGTGTCCGCGGAACCGATGTCTTCATCATGCAGAGCCACTACGGCGTGGATGGTCGAAGTGTGAACGATTCGATCATGGAGCAACTCGCCATGATCGATGCCGCTGAGCGGGCGTCAGCTAAACGAATCACTGCTGTGTGTCCGTTCTACGGCTATGCCCGACAAGACCGTAAGGCAGAGGGCCGCGAGCCGATCACGGCCCGACTGGTTGCCGACATGTTCAAACTGGCCGGCGCCAATCGTCTGATCTCGATCGATCTGCACTCGGGCCAAATCCAGGGGTTCTTCGATGGGCCCGTCGATCACCTCACCGCTGGTCCGGTCCTCGAGCATTACATCCGAACCAACGCACCCGATGCACCGGTCATCGTCTCTCCCGATTCGGGGCGCATCAAGGTCGCAGAGCGAATGGCACAACACCTGCACGACTGCGAGGCCGATATCGCCTTCATCTACAAGCGTCGCCCGAAGGGGCAGGCCAACGTGGTGGAAGCCAAAGAGGTCATCGGCGATGTCGCAGGTCGGCTCTGCATCCTGACCGACGACATGATCGACACCGGTGGCACCATCGTCTCCGCTGCTGAGATTCTCCTCGCACGTGGAGCAACCGAGGTGTGGGCCATGGCAACACACGGTGTTCTGTCGGGGCCCGCCGTCGATCGACTCAAAGATTCACCAATCGAACGACTGGTGCTGACTAATACCCTGCCGCTCCCTCCCGAGAAGCATCTCCCCCAGGTCGAGGTGCTCTCGATCGCCCCGCTCATCGCACAAGCACTCTCGGCAGTCTTCGACGACACCAGCGTCAGCGAGATTTTTGGCGGCGAGAATCTAGCTTGATATCCATTGCAGGTGTGGGCACCACGGTGCGCCGATAGCCTTTGCCGATGCCGTGGAGGCCAACCGGTCCCCATTCGAAGACGACAACGCTGCACATCGCAGCCCCACACCGAGGCTGAACCATGTCCGACACCATCCTCATCGCTGAATCCGGTCGCCAGATCGGAAGCCCAGAGTCCCGCCGCATGCGCCGCGAGGACCGCATCCCTGCCGTGGTCTATGGCCTCGGCATGGATCCAATCAGCATTTCAGTTGCCCGACGAGACCTCCGTGCCGCCCTGTCCGGCACCGCTGGAATGAACACCGTGCTCGACCTCACCGTCGACGGCACCGTGTACCCATCGATCGTGAAGGAAATGCAGCGCCACCCGGTCCGCCGAACGGTGAGCCACATCGACTTCATGCAGGTCGACCTCGACGTTGAGATCACCGTCGGCGTCCCAGTGCGCCTCGAGGGCGAAGCCAAAGAGGTCTCGATGCACAACGGTCTGCTCGATCAGCAGATGACTGAGGTTCAGGTCCGCACCACTCCTCGACACATTCCTGATGAATTTGTCGTCGACGTCTCAGCGATGACCATCGACTCGGTGATCACCGTTGCCGACATCGCCATGCCCACTGGTGTCAGTGCAGTGTCGGCGGAGGATCTTCCGGTGGTCACGGTCACCATCCTTCGCGCTGCTGAGACCGAGACCAGCGAGAGCGCTGAAGGCGACGGCGCTGAGGGCTCAGAGGAGTCCGCCGGTGAGTCTGACGGCAGCGATGCCGCCAGCGACGCCGACTGACACTCCCGATGGGCCTGTTCTCCCGCCGCCGCAGCGGGGACAACCCACCTGATTGGCTCGTGCTCGGGCTCGGCAATCCGGGAGAGCGTTACGCCCATACCCGACACAATGTCGGCGAGGACGCCGTGCGTCTCCTTGCCTCGCGACATGGCGGCACGTTGAAAGCCGGAAAGAACGACTCGTTCGTCGCAGAGTGCCGCCTCGGAGACGTCAGGACCGTGCTGGCGATACCAGTCACGTTCATGAATGAATCCGGTCGAGCCGCGTCATCTCTCGTCTCGAGGTTCGGTGTCCCCGGACCAGAACGAATCATCGTCGTCCACGATGAACTGGATCTTGAGCCCGGAACCGTCAGGGTGAAGGTCGGTGGAGGCCTAGCCGGCCACAACGGGCTCCGAAGTATCACCGCACACCTGTCGACTCAGGAGTATCTCCGTGTGCGGATCGGCATCGGCCGTCCTCCCAGTCGTGAACGCGGGGCCGACCATGTGCTGTCGAAAGTACCTCGCGCGCAGCGGGCCGTCCTCGACGTTGGCATCGAAGTCGCAGCCGACGCAATCGAAGAAATCATCGCTCACGGGGCAGACGCCGCCATGCGTACGGTGAACTCGCAGTGACTGCACCCCTGTCGGACATAGCAGGACTCCTCCGAGCCGAACCGGCAGTTATGCGCGCCATCGGGGACCCTGACGCCCGCCTGGCCATTGCCGAGGTTGCACGCCCCGCGAGTATCGCCGCTCTGGCCCGCGTCTCAGATCGGCGTCCCCTACTGGTGGCGTGTCCGACCGGAACCGATGCGGGGCGCCTCTACGACGACCTCATCCAATTCCTGCCGACAGACGAGGTGCTGTTGTTCCCCGCTTGGGAGACCCTGCCGTTCGAACGGGTCAG
>JBDQKN010000173.1:0-4609 GCA_040263235.1 Ilumatobacteraceae bacterium | reverse complement strand
CTCCGCGAGGAGTTGGCTGCGAAGCCGAGCGTTGCCCAAGCCCGAAGAGATGGCCCGCGCGATATCGCCAACATCATGTGGATCAAAGAGCCCAAGACTAGAGCCAGCCACTTCCGGCATCGATGAGGTGGACGAGCACAACGCCGGAGTGCCACAGTTCACCGACTCAACGATCGGGAGACCGAAACCTTCCTCAATACTTGGCAACACCGACAGCCTCGCAGCACGCAGCAGAGACACCATCTCGTCATCGGTGACCGTTCCAGTCAAAATCACCGAGTCCTGCACTCCCTCAACATGTGCAATGTGATTCCAGTGCAGAAGAACCGAATCCGGAGCAGCGCACGCAATCACGAGCCGGCGACCATCGCGATCGTCTGGGCTGAGTCGCGCCCAGGCGCGGATCAAACGTTCGGTGTTCTTCCGAGGGTCAGCACCGGTCACCGAGATGACGAATTCGACACCGTCGGATAGACCGAATGATGACAGCACCCGAGCATCGACCGGGCCGACACAAAAACGCGGTTCGATGGGAGATCCGACAATCGTGAATCTCTCAGGCTCGATGCCGAGCTCAATCGATGCCGTATCCCTGGTGAACGTCGAGATCGCGAGAAGCAGATCCGCCGAACGGGCTGTGATGGTTCTGAGGCGCGCCTGCACGGCAGCAGAGGGCTCCGAGAGATACCGATGCGGGTACCGCTGGGGTATCACGTCGTAGACAATTGCAGCTACCGGGAGACCGGCCTCCGTGACCATCCTCGGCACCGGATCGAGCGGAACTGGGTGCAACATCAACTGGGTGCACAAAAACCATGAATTCTCAGACGAATCAACGACCGATCGAAGCATCGCTCTCGACATAGCGACCGTTCGACAGCCTTCAATCTCCAGAGACCATTCCCGTTCCTGAGCGATGGTTGAACACATGACCGTCACCGACACCTCAGCAGCGATTAAGGAACGGACGAATCCAATCGAATAGCGCCCAACCCCTCGGCCACCAGCCGTTGGGTGGTCGATCACTCGCCCGTCAACGATCACCTCAAGGCCGGACACCCTGTGACTCACCTCGATGAGCGATCGGCGAGAGCGCGCATCTCGGCCAGTTGCCGTTCGATCGTCTCAACAGCCGCTACCGCCGTATCGGCATCGAGTCGAAGGCGTTCGAGATACCCGAGTTGAAGCGGCAACGAGCCTTCGGCCCCGGAGCGAATGTCGTGATTGAGGTCCATCATCATCCTTGAGAGCCCGTCTACCAGTTCCCGCAGAGCGACGACCTCAGTTCTCAGCAAACGGACGTCCGCCCCTGTCACACGTCTCAGGGCAGCACGGAGAATTCGCATGCCGCAAGATTACCTACCGGCGCGTCACCCGTACCCGATATCAGCGAGGACGAACGGGGCGGAGTCGATGCGTGATGCACATCTGAATCATGTCGAGTCCGAGCACAGTCGCCTTCCATCGGCTCCCGGTTACCGAACTGTCTCCTACCCGTTCGCGGTAGTTGACGGGAATCTGAACGATGGGCATACGACGTTTCACCGCAGCCAACATCATCTCGAAGCCGAATGCCGATCCAAGCGTCGTCACCTCGGGCCGAAGTTCATCAACCGCCGATCGACGCAACACACGAAATGTGCAGCCGACATCTGAGAGGTAGACCGTGTTGAACAGTACTTCTGTCAACTTCGCGACTGCCCAATTTCCCCACTTCAAAAAGGTGCCCATATTGGCCCCCGAGAGAATGAATTCCTGAACGGTGCGTGATCCAAAGACGATCGAAACGTCGGCAGTGTAGGGAAGGAGTTTCCAGAGGTCCTCTGGATCAAAGGTGCCATCTGGCTCACAAAGCACCACGAGATCAGCATGTCCGGTTTCATCCAAACCACGCTGAATAGCGGACCCGTAGCCCTGAACTGGCTCGAAAACCTCCCGGGCCCCAGTGGTCGATACCTCAATCGTCGTCTCTGGGTGAGCGTTGTTGTTCACCACAACCACCTCATCGACTATTCCGAGCGCTTCAAAGCGACGAATACAGTCGGCAATGGAACGATGTTCGTTGTAGGTAGGGAGAACCACCGCCACAACTTTCCCGTTCCACATCTCAGATCATCCTTCGCTGAATACTCTGCACCGTGACATGGTACGACCTGCCGCGGGTCGCCGGCAGGCGTGCGGGTACCCTGCAAGCATGACCGTGCTAGTCACCGGCGGAGCTGGGTACATCGGATCTCACACCGTACGCCTCATGCGTTCACTCGGCAGGGACGTCGTGATACTCGACACCTTGGAGCGATCATCCGAAGAGGCCCTCCTCGGAGCACCCCTGGTTATTGGATCAATCTCCGACCGTGACCTCGTAAGCCGCGTCTGCCTGGAGCATCACGTCGAAACGGTTATCCATTTCGCTGCACACAAGAGTGTTGGCGACTCGATGATCGACCCCGGTCCCTATTGGACAAATAATGTGCATGGCACGGTCAGCCTCGTGGAGGGCATGCTCGCCGCCGGAGTCACAAAGATCGTCTTCTCCTCCTCGGCGTCGGTGTATGGCGCTCCAGAGACCGTCCCAATCACTGAAGCGGCACCGATTCGACCCGAGAACGTCTACGCAGAGTCAAAGGCAATGATGGAACGGGTCATCGGCTGGTACGGGGAGACACGAGGACTCCATGGCGTGAGCCTTCGGTATTTCAACGCCGCTGGGGCCAGTTTTGACGGAGTGATCGGAGAGAACTGGGCGCAGACAACAAACCTCGTGCCCCTTGTCATGAAGGCCGCACTCGGCGCCTCCGGCCCCGTGCGAATCTTCGGGAACGACTTCTCAACCCCCGACGGCAGTGGGGTCCGCGACTACATCCACGTTGAAGATCTCGCCTCGGCCCATATCGCAGCCATCGACTACCTCGATCATGGCGGACCGTCAACTGCTGTGAATCTCGGTACCGGATCCGGCACCTCGGTATTCGACATCATCAGACGAACCGGGGATATTGCCGGACGCGAGGTTCCCCATGAGGTGGTCGGGCGACGTCCTGGCGACCCTGCGATGGTGTTCGCAGACGCATCTCTTGCCAAAGAGTTGTTCGGATGGCGGGCACGGTACGGCATTGACGAGATCATCGACTCGGCCTTTCGCTGGCACTCTTCGCTGCGCTGACCTGGCACCGGACACAGCGAAGCACTCGCGCACCGTTCGGTCACCACGACGCGACAGTGCCGGGTGAGTTTCCCCACCCGGCACTGACCGGACTAGCTACACCAGACTGAAATCAGTCGACGTTGATGACGTCGCCGATGTTGATGAAGTTCGTCTCTGCTGCGTTGTACTCAGAGAGCTGCAGCGCCTCGAGCGGCCATCCGTCGCCCTCGTCGATGTTCGTCGAGATGCTCGGGGCGTAGACGCCGGGGACTGAAGCATTGATGTCATCGAGGTGCCCGAGGGTGGCGAGCAGGCTCGCGCGGGTCGGGTAGATGTTCTCGTAGACCTGCTTCTGCATGACGCAGGAGTTCCAGGCGTAGAACGTGAACGCATCGTCGAGGTTCAGGTCCGAATACTTGCCCATCATCTCCTTGTACTCAACCAGGTATGGGTCGTCCTGCTTGGCGGGATCGGTCGGGTCCCAGGCCCACTTGGTGGTGAAGACACCCTCAACTGCGCCGCCGGCCTCGCCGGTGGGGATCATGACCGTTCCGACCGAAGCCGACACCGAGTTGAGGAACTGGACCGGGGCCCAATCGCTCTTGCCGATCTCAACCATGGCCTGCGCTGCGTACTTCGGCGTGGTCACGTTGAAGAAGATGTCAGCACCGGTTGCTGCCAGCGAAATCATCTGCTGGGCCACATCGGGGTCGCCCGAGGTGTACAACTGGATGTCAACGATCTCGATGTCAGAACCGTCGATGCCCTGCTCGAAGCCGGACACGTAGTCGTCGCCGTAGTCGTCATTCTGCTGGAGGATGGCAACCGTGGCGCCGGGGTAGTTCTCGGCGACGTACGTGCCGTAGACCTTGCCCTCGGTCTGGTATGCGGGCTGCCAGCCCATGGTCTGCGAGTACTCGCCAGAGGCGAAGTCGCGACCCCAGCGGGTTGCGCCGGTGGCGACAAGGATGTTCGGAACTTCATTGTCTTCGACGATGTCGATGATTGCCGTGTTGGTGGGCGTTCCCAGAACGTTCACCGTGGCGAAGACTCCGACCTGCTCATGCAGACGACGGATGTTCTCAACCGTGTTCTCAGGCGAGTAGCCGTCATCGAGAACTTCAACCTCGACCTGGCGGGTGACGCCGTCGAGCATCGTGACGCCACCGAACTCACCGTTCAGGTAGGCGGCGCAGGCCTCGACACCGAGTGTGATCGGGCTGTAGGCCGATGCGGGACCGGAAAGCGGGCCGCTCGTACCGATCAGCATGCTCTCCTCGGTCATTCCCTCGTCGAGCGAACCGTCCCAGACGTAACCACCGGGACCGGTGTCGGCTGCGGGCTCCTCGGCTGCGGGCTCCTCGGCTGCGGGCTCCTCAGCTGCGGGCTCCTCAGCTGCGGGCTCCTCAGCTGCGGGCTCCTCAGCTGCGGGCTCCTCACCGGCGGGCTCCTCTGCTGCGGGCT
>JBDQKN010000172.1:0-4716 GCA_040263235.1 Ilumatobacteraceae bacterium | reverse complement strand
TCCCAGATCAAGTTCTTGCCGGACATGTCACCGATGATCACGTTGCTGCGGTGAAGGGCCTGAACCGTCTTTGCGAGGTCTTGAACAAGCGCCAAGATGATCTTGTCGTCAACCGTCGGAATCTCGCTCGTCATATTTGCATTCGTGGTGCCACCTCGGTGGATGAGGTAGTTCCACTCGCAGAGAACTGTTCGCGGACTGCGAGCCAGGCCGTACTTCTTGTAGTACGTCGACGGGACGCGATCCATCAGGAAGCCCACAGGCGACGACCCGTCGTACACCAAGGTGTGTGGCCACGTCGTACGACTACTGATCCGCTGCCAGTCAGCCGCAGAAATACGTGACTCCAAACTCGCCAACCCCTCAAGGGCGGTGATGTTCAACTTGGGTAGGACGACCCGCTTGTACTCCTTGAAAACCAGCGTTGGTTGCCCGGTAATCGCGTGCACGATTCCTTCGCCACCAGATGCCAGTTCGGTCAACTGCTGACTGATCGAACCGAGGTCGACCCGACGCATGGTTTCAATCCCGGGCCCAGATGACGACAGCAGTCCGGTCATCGTCAGCGCTGGGAAAGTCAAAGTCCATATCCCGAATGAACGCAAGTTGCGGCATTGGCTGTGACCAGTGCTCGGCAATATAGGAGCCGAGGCGCGTCGGGTTGCCGTTGTAGGTGAGGAAGTTCGCAACCCCATCAGTTGCGAGCACCAAGGGTGAACCCGGTGTAATTGTGTGGCTGATGAGTGAAAGTGACGTGGCCCCAATGGCACCCTCGGTCGCAGTGGTGAATACACCCGAACCTTCTGATTCCTCAAGCAGGTTGTGGATCACACCGTGATTGATCGAGAGTGCCGGGCTATCACCGATGAACCCGATGAGCGCTTCGCTTGCCTCACCGACTTTTGACACCTCAACAACCGAAAATGTCAGAGTCGACTGAAGGTTCCGGTCAGTCACATCTGCCGGTGGAACGTGTGGTTGGTGGCGTATCCAGTCAGCGTGCACGTTGTTGACAGCGTGGCGCACCACACTGGACAGCTCCGACAAGAAATCAGCAGCTTGGTCGCGCAAGATACTGACGAAGTCGCGAGGGGGGAGCGGGGCAAGGCCACTTGCGATGTACGCCAGACTCGCAGCCGTGGCCTCGGCCAGAACCCGAGCGCCGAAGCTGCTGTACTCGGCCGACCCCATCCCATCACAGACAACAGCGATCAAGTACATCGGCTCGGCAGTGTCGGGATGACAAACCGACGTTGTGGTGAAGTAGTCGTCGTTTACCTCCCCACGAGGACAGTGCTTCGTGCCACGGAGGGTTCCACCGATCAACGCCAAGTTGCCGAAGGTCCCGGAACGAACGATGACATCATCCGGTGGACCGGATGCTGGCAATTTTCGATAGTTGCGATTCGACCACCACGGTTGTTTGCCGAACGTCGTCTCCTCCTCACCAACGATGAGTCGTTCCGCATCCATTGGCTTCGCTAGCCCAATTACTGTTCCCTGAGCGGGCTCCTCAGATGAGACTGAATCGGCCATTTCGTGGACGGGCTCCTCAATGGTCTGCACCGGCTCTGGAGTTCCGTGTTGGGATGCTTCGCTGATCCCGATTGCGAGCGATGGCCGTGGTGCTGGTGTGGCTGGCGGGGGAGCGGGCAGATCCTCGCTTAACGAGTTTTCACCGGGCGGTGGGAATGCCTGCCCCGACCTGTCCTCGGCTGTTCCACTTGGCCCCAACGGGTCGCTCTCCCCTTGGTGGTCGTGGGCGTGGGGCTTCGTTGTCGATGTGCTGGTTCCGGAAGCACCAAGACCTTCTGGGTAGGTGGTGCTCCCTGGTCTTGGCGGCCCAGCTTTTCTCACCCCAGGTTGGACTGGTTGAGCCTTTTCAGCCGGCTCGTGAACTGGTGCCTCTTGAGCCTGAGGTTGAGGTGGTGGCTGTGGTGGTTGGGAGTCGGTGATCTCTGGCTCAGCATCGAACAACTCGAGTGCCTCGCCTTCAGCCTCTATGCCGTGGGTACTGAACGAGGGCGCGGGAGAGTCGGGTGCCTTCTTGTCGTTACTGCGTCGGCCCCAGGCCATATCAGAGCGTGTCGAGGGCGACGATCCCCTCAATGTCATCGAGCGGACGGGTGTCGATGACGGGCTCCCCGCCGGCCCCAGCACCGTTGACAGAAGAGACGATGGTGTTGCCAAGTTGGCTCATCACCGAAGCGAGCGCCTTTGCCGGAGACACACCATCAACACCGATGAAGGCTTTCAGTGTGCCGATCTCGCGGAGTGTCTCCTGGCGTGATCCATCAACTCCGAAGGCAATGAGGTGAGGACGATACGGGTGATTCAACAACTGCTGGAACTCGGCCTGCCACATCCCGTCATCGGTGGGTTCACCGTCGGTGATGAAGAACGCGCATGGCCGGTGAACCCGATATCCCTGAGCCTTGAGGCCATCAACATCGACCTGAATGGTGTCGCGAAGTGCGCGGAATGCAGCCCCATAGCTTGTTGCGGCATTCTCGCTGACGCCAGGCATGTCCTGGATATCAGTTGCCTTGCTCATCGGAAGGATGACTTCGGCAGTATCGGAGAATGCAATAATCGCCAGCCTCGACTTATCCACCACGATGGGGTCAGAGATAATTGTCGCATGAAGCTCGGGGAGAGCCTCATTAATGGCCTGGATGCCACCGTTCATCGACATCGAGGCTGACTCGTCGCACACGATGTAGAAGATCATGACCTGTTGACCGGTGTTTTGCACGATGGATATCCCCTTTATGTGGCACTGAGTGTCCGAAGTAATTGGGACACTATCCCATCTCGGCTACCGAGCAAATAAGCGGGGAAGCGGGCGGCATCAAATCGGATCGAATAACTTCCGGCCGTTATCAACATCGGCCCCAAGTTGGACGACCTCTTGCAAAAAGCGAGCTGGGGATTTGCCCTCGCTGCCAGTGCGTGACGCAAAGTAACCAGGCGTACGCACAGTTCTGGAAGTGGCCTGGTCGACTCCGAACGCCACCAATCGGGGGGAGATTGGATCGTTGAGTAGCTTTTCAAGTTCCAACTGCCAGATTCCGTCATCAGTGGGTTCACCCCCGATAATGAAGAAGGCATAAGTCGGATAGATGCGGTACCCGAAGAGTTGGGCATTTCGTGCATCATTCCGAATTGCATGAAGAAGAGTGGTGAATGCGGCCGCAAAACACCGATCGGGGATCCCGCGCTCGGCTGCACCATCACTCAACCCCGGAAAGCTGTCGATCTCGCGGGCATCAGTGGCTTCAAGCAGCACCTCGGCGGTGTCGGAAAACGCGATGATTGAGATGAGGGACTTGGCGGGCAACAGGGGTTCATGAATGATCGTTGCATGGAGTTCGGGAATCGCCTCGTTGATGGCAATGAGCCCACCATTTGTCGCCATCAGGGCGGACTCGTCAAGGACGAAGTAGAACGACGCAGCGACGTCGGTTGATGCGTGGTGCGGGGTCGCGAGCCGCGGCCGACTGTTGCTATCCACTCCTAGTTGTCGCGAGTTGGCAGGCGGGGTCGTTGACGTGGTGCCGTGGGGGCTGGGCGTGGTGCCGCTCCTGAGGCTGGTGGCCGAGGGGTGTCACGGGCTTGTGGAGTCGGATGCGGAACAGAAGGCTGCTGATACGGCGCGACAGGTTGCCCCATTGCCGGCCCGCTCGCCTTCAAGTTCACACGAACGTCAGTGTTTCCGAGCCGGATGACATCGCCGTTCTTCAGGCCTCCGCCAATGGATGGGGCGCCATTCACAAACACTTGCTGTCCTGGAGTAACGGTGAAACCCGGGGTTGGTGGCGCCGTGATCGTGATGTGCACCTCGGCGATCCCTCGATCTCCAAGAAGCGGAACTTCGAGGCTGCGCGCAGAACCCACACGTGCCCGACCATCGTGGATGACGTACTGGCGCCCTCTGAACTCGCCGTTCAACACGTCGAGCCACATGGTGACGCGAGCGGTTTCGATCAAGCCGATGAGCAGGCCCATCAATGTCCCAATCAACATGATGCCGACGAAACGTGATCCGACGGCGGACTGCGTGGCATCGGCGATCGCGTTGAACAGGGCACCACCGATAACGCCACCGGCGAGGCCGCCGAGAACCCCATTCTGCAGACGTTTGACTGATTTGAATCCAGCGGAGGCCGCAGCCCCTGCAAGCAGGCCGGCTAATCCCCAGCCAACTGTTCTCGCAATCCACGGGTTGTCCTCAACCATCGCCGTGTAGAGCGCCTGAGCGATATATCCGCTAAGGAATCCACCGATGATGAGTGACGGGGCAGTGATGATTAGTGCCTCGGGTGTTGGGGTGCTCTTGCTGAGCAGAGCCTGTCCACCGACGAGTGCGGAACCGATTCCCAGCACGATGAGCATGAACCAAATGCCAGACGACGTCCGCATCTCGCTCTCACTGAAAAACATTCGAGTGTCGTCCTGATACACCTCAGACAGAATGAATCCGGCAAGGCCGCCCGCGGCTCCAGCACCGGTGAGCGTGAGGAGGCGGTTGCCAAAATTCAGGCCTCCCGTGCCTCCGGGAGTTGCTGTATTCATCGTTTCCATTGGGGCTCCAATCATCTGGCACCGAACACGGTGGTTTAGGGGTTCGGTGGCGTTTGCGTATTGAGACGAGGCCGAACTCGAGGCGTTGCTGCCGGCCGAGGCGCCGACCGTGTCGTCGGCGGTGTTTGTCGT
>JBDQKN010000171.1:0-4728 GCA_040263235.1 Ilumatobacteraceae bacterium | reverse complement strand
GGGCGAAGGGTGTGGGTGAACCGCCAACCATCTCATCGACTCCGGCCATCGTGGCAGCAATACGAGATGCGATCAATCAAGTGCATCCCGATGCACGCGCCTTATCACGAGTGCCGGTTCGCCCATCCGATGTGGTCGCGGCCATTGGCGAACGCGGCCAATCATCTGAGGACTAGTAGCGTGGACACCATGTCGGAACGTGAAATCCTCACTTGGGAACTCTTCGGAACCGCGTCGCGGGAGCTGGCCCAGATGGTCGCCGACGACGGTTATGAACCCGACATGATCCTCTCGATAGCACGTGGTGGATTGCTTATTGGGGGAGCCCTCGGTTACGCGCTTTCTGTGAAGAACACATACACCATGAACGTTGAGTTCTACACGGGCGTCGACGAGCGTCTCGAAGTGCCACGAATTCTTCCTCCAGCTCCCGACTTCGTCGATCTCGGTGACGCGAAGCTGTTGATTGCTGACGACGTCGCAGATACAGGCCACACCTTGAGCAGCGTTCAGGAATTCTGTGCAGGCAAGGTTGGCGAAGTTCGAACAGCGGTGATCTATGAGAAGTCTCACTCAGTGGTCACCTGCGACTACGTCTGGCGACGCACCGACCAATGGATCAACTTCCCGTGGAGTGATCAACCCCCTGTCGCAGCTCGCGACTGGTCGGTTGACGACGCCTGAGTGAGCGTCGATTGGTCAGATGCCAAGGGCTGATCGAAGTGTTGTCGGGGGAACGACCCCAACCAATTGACCGGCCACCCAGACGGTGATGACTGGATGCGCCAGATCGAGCCCGATGAGTGAGGCTGAGAGATCGTGTTCGGGTGCGGCGCGAACGACTGAATCGATTGGAATCATCAAGTCCTGGGCGACAACGTCAAACCTCTGTGCAGGCGGAACCGCCCCAGCGCGCTCAAGCAGCACCAGTCCGACGACGTTGCCAGACTCGTCGTGAACAGTGCCCGCATCTGCAGAACCCATCCGACGACGGTTTGAAATAATTGATGAGGCATCGTCCCAGGACGAGAACGACGCAAGTCCAAACCAGGTCAACTCACCAACCTTGGTTCCGGCCACCCGACTGTGTAGCTCCGCAGCAGCGATCTCGACTCGGGCATTCACGGCGATGAAGACTCCGACCAGAAGGACCGTGATCGTTCCGTAACCCCGAAGCAGTAGCCACAGGCCCACTCCAGCTACGAGCCATCCGAGTACAACTCCCGCCGAACCCGCTTCCCGGCCGGCTCGATATCGATCACCGTGTTGAGCCCATCTGATGGCGCGAAGAACCCGCCCTCCATCCAACGGCGCTCCCGGAAGCAGATTGAAGGCTCCAAGCCCGAGATTGACCACGGCGAGCCAGCCCGACACCCGACCGATGTCAGCAAGAAAGCCGTCACCACGAATAAGGAACCACACCATGAGCGACGCGCCACCGAGAAGGATGCTCGTGAGAGGGCCAGCGAGCGCGATGCGAGCCTCAGCGCCGGCTGTAGGAGCTTCACGATCGAGTCGAGCCATGCCCCCAAGTGCCCACAACTCAATCGACTTTGTCTGCACAGCGCTGCGGCGCGCTACGAGGGCATGAGCCAGTTCATGGCCCAGTATCGACAGCCCGAAACCGACAACGCCGACAACTGCTGCGATTGTTCCAACCGCGGCAGAGAGTCCTGATGCGAGGAACACCGCCACGACCGCCACGCTCCAATGCAATCGAATGGGAATTCCCCAGAGTCGGCCAACCGACCAAGAACCCCTCATTGGGCGGCCGAGGCCGACTGCTCGTGTGCGCTCATCGTGAGAGTTGAAACCCTGAGATGTTCACGAACATTCCGAACTGCTGTGTGGCGATGCCGCTGGGCCGTATATCGGACTCCGATTGACAAGATGTCCCCATCTCCGGGTGCCGAACTCGAAATGCCACCACTCGCAGTCCAATACGATGAAACCGGCTGCTCTCATCGACCAGTAAAGCCTTCGTCGTAGGGCACGGACCGGTCCTGCGTTCAATTCGAAGTAGTTCGTTCGCGCAGCGGGGGAGAAGTCATCAAAGGCAGTTCCAAGGCTCAATGGCACTCCCTCGAAACTGAGCGTTAGGTCCACGGTACCTCCGGTCAGATGCGGTGGAGGTGTGCTTGGATCCTCTCGCGGTTCGGACACAAATCCAGGTGGCAAACTTGAATCTCGGTAAGCCGTTTCGTAAAGCTCAGCCTGCAAGACGAGAGGGCGCCAAGCATCGAAGACGTGCAATCCCCAGCCTGTATCCAACCCATCCGCAACAGTCGAGAGTCGGCGCATCGCCTCCCGACGGAGCCACAATCCTCTCGTCGCCCCTATCCATCCAGCAGAGCGGTAGGCCTCAACGCAGGTGATTCGAGGATGATCTATTTCCACCATGTCTTCGACGATCGGGGCAGTGACAGGCGGTAGGCGGTCTGGTTCCACCAGGTCGGGCAGCGCGTCTAGATGACCAACGTGTTTCAACCAGTCGACGTCGAGGGTCTCGGGATGTACGGAGAGATGGTCTTGCCCGAAGTCCGGCACCTTCTGGACGCTAGCGTCGAGTTGTGGCTGGTGACCCGAACGATCGTCATGACGCCGAGATCAGTAGTGCTGATGTTGTGGTGGTTGGGGCGGGACACAATGGTCTCATTGCAGCCGCTTACCTTGCACGTGCCGGGCTGCAGACGGTCCTAGTCGAATCTCGGTCGTCGGTAGGTGGCTGTGCGTCAACAGTGACCGACCTCGGAGCCCGTTTCAACATCTGCAACTGTGACCACACGCTGATTCGCGCCATGCCGATGCTCGAGGAACTCGACTTGTCTAATCATGGGCTTCGCTATCTGGAGTCCGAATTCTCGATGATCAACGCGAATCATGATGATCACAGTTCGTGGGTGTTCCACCATGATGTGGAGGCCCACCTCGATGACCTCAACCGGACACACCCTGCGTGGGTCGGCCCGTATCGCCGTTACCTCAAGGACGCCCTTCCCGTAGCCGAACTGGCATTGGCGGTGGCACGCAAGCCCCCAACAACGCGCGGCATTCTTGCCGAAGCGTCCAGGCTGCGGGGGAGAGGTGCCGCCCGATTGCTGCGCTGGTCGAGGTTGAGCGCCTTTGAGGTACTCAACCAGTATTTCGATGACTGGCGAACGTGGATGCCAGCGGTCGCCACCGGTCCTACGGTTTGGGGAGCCGACCCTTCTGCTCCGGGCACAGGTTTGGCAGCACTGGGGTACGCGACTCGACATCTTGTGCGTACAGGTCGACCAGTAGGTGGAAGCGGTGCCTTGACCGACGCCTTGTCTCGGTCCTTCGAGTCGGCTGGTGGAACAACGCTTCTCGGAAGCCGGGTGGAGCGACTCGATCTCGAGGGAGGCCGTGTAGCCGGTGTTCGTCTTGTTGGCGGGCACCGTATTCGCACGGGTCGTGTCATCGCTGCATGCGATCCCCAGAGGGTGTTCCACGAATGGATTGACGACACATCCGGGGTCTCGAAGACTGTTGAGCGATGGCGTGCACTGCCCACTCACGACGGATACGAATCAAAACTTGATGTAGTGCTCCAACAACGTCCGGTATTTCGCCATGAGGCACGACTCACTGAACTCCTTGGTCGGGCAATCGATGTGCACTCGCCAACGACGGTGATCGCTCCAAGCCCAAACGATCTTGCGCAGGCTCACAGCTTGAAACCAACCGGTGGAGTTGCGACCCAGCCAACCATGCTCGTCAACATCCCGTCGGTGCTTGATCCAAGCATGCAGCTCAACCCCGCTGAACATGTGTTGAGCCTCGAGGTTCTTTTCACGCCGTACATTCACGAATGGAGTGTGAGCAAGGAGCCAGAGCGGTGGCTCGGCCTGCTCGACGGACTTTGTGAACCAGGAACGCTCAAAGTTGACCGATGGAGGGCAATGACCCCCGACCGCTACGAGCGTGAATTTGGGATGCACCGTGGCCACACACCAGCGTTCAGCGGACCACCGTTAGAGAGCTTCCTCGGGCGGCAACCGGCCTTGACCCGAAGTGCCTCCGAGATCGGCGGCCTACATCTCTCTGGAGCTGCAACGTTTCCGGGAGCTGGAATCCTCGGAGCCGCAGGACGGAACTCCGCCTTGCGTGTCTTGCACGAACTGAAACACGGTTGATCAGACTCGAGAGTGCAATGCTGACCGCATGACGACATGCCCAGCACCCGCAGTCGATACCTTGAACCAAGGATCGTGTTTCCAGCTCACGATCTCGGCGTCGGTCCAGGCACGGTGGGGGCACCGCGTTGACGATCTGATTCACACTCACGCTTGGACGGTGACGGCTGTGGTCGCAGGCGATCCAACAGCCGAAAAGGTTCATCCCGCAGACGACCTAGAACATCTGCTCGTAGAGGTAGTTGAACCCTGGCGAGGGAGATATCTCACCGATGTCGATACGGGGACCTGGAAGGGTTACCAGCCGCTGGTGTGGGATAGGGAGCCAACCGTCGAGGAGATCACTAGGCGCATTTGGGATGCCCTCGAACCAGCAGTGCCGGGCCTCGTGGAGGTCTCAGTCGAGGAGGCATCCGAATTCGATCGACGCCGCTTAGTGACACTTCGCCGATGCTGAGGTAGGACGCGAGAAGGGGTGGGCCCCGCAGTTCCGACCCCGTCTCAACCGCAACGGGTACGAGTACGATGGTCGGGTCGATTTAATCGGTCGTATTCAAGTATGGTGCGGGCC
>JBDQKN010000170.1:0-4728 GCA_040263235.1 Ilumatobacteraceae bacterium | reverse complement strand
GCCGAGGCCCACGACACGAACAGCGTGCCGAGCAGATAAGCCGTCACGTTGACCGTGCCAAAAAAGCCAGCCCAGGTGTTCGAGCCGTTCAGCAGATCATCGCGAGCGCCAGGGAGTACCACTCCCCAGGTGAACCGACCAAACGCCTGCGCCACACATGTAGAGGCCATCACCACAGCGATGGCGAGCCAGATGCGTTCTGCGCGATCTGAACCCTGGGACGGTTCGTCTTGAGTCACACGACGACCCTACGGGAGCGCAACGTCATCAAAGATTACTGAGAGCGTCGCTGCACTCGCCAAGATGTCGCTGGTGATCCCCAGCGAAGCGGAAGATGATGTGCGAAGCACCCCCGTCGGTGAATTCGCGAATCCACCCTGCAAGCCCTGAAGCCGGACCCGCGTAGTTCGCTTGGAGGGCACGCATCGCCTCAGGTGGAGCTGGATAGTACGCGGCCATGAAGTCGTTCATCGTCCGGTCAGCTCGTTCAACGTCATCATCGAGGGCAATGGTCACGTAGGCAGATGCCGTTAGCGCATTGGGATCCCTCCCGGCCCGCTGAGCAGCATTCCGCACCTGCTCGAGTCCAGCGCTGAACCCATCCGAGGGGCCAATCGGCATCCAGCCGTCATACCGATTCCCAACACGGCGCTGGGTCACTGCGTTGGCCCCCGCCACCCAGATCGGAGGGCCACCCAATCGGTGCGGGGTGGGGTGCACAGCCACACCATCAAGGTCGTAGAAGTCACTGTGATGATCAACCGTCTCACCCGACCACAGTCGCCGACAGATATCCAGATGATCGTTAAACCGGCCGACTCGTCGATCGAAGGGAACACCTACCGATGCGAATTCGTGATGAGTGGTCGGCGTGTCAGTCGCGATTCCCACTCCAAGCACCACTCGACCTTCAGCGAGGCGGTCAACCGTTGCCACCTGATGAGCCATGACGACCGGATGCCGAAGAACCGGGAGCAGCACAGCGGTACCGAGGGTGACGGATTCGGTGCGGCCAGCCAGGGCGGCCAGCATCGCGAGCGGCTCGTGCCGCGGTCGGGCCACGATGGAGTCACCCACCCACACCGAGTCGTAGCCGAGATGCTCAGCCGCTGACGCGAGGTCGAGGAGCGACGCCGCACCAACGTCTCCTGACATCACCGCCTCTCGGGTGGGGACGAGATACCCGATTGAAACATCAGAGGAGTTCACACAGCACAGACTGTCATGTGCGTGCTACCGGTGGCCGAGTTGCGCTACGTGTACCTCACCGTGCCCTCTGGCGTCGACTGGGTCACTCGACGCCAGAGTTCGAAGCGCCTGGAATCTCGCATGCCTGCCCGGTGACCACCATCTGGTGAACCGCGACGTTGCCATGCGCACCAGCCGACCATGACGGGAACACAGCTGAATAGAGACCCTCCGCTCCAGCAACGAGGAGCAGCACGTGGTCCGGCGAGTCAAGAACGTGGACCTTGTCGTTGTCATCGCCGCGCGGAGCGAACGCAGGATTCAGCGACCGCAGCACACCTGTGGTGGTGGTTGCCAGTTCCCAAAGCCGTCGGGAAATCGACGCGCGATTCCACCCTGCGCCTGCGAGTACCTGCGCATGTTCCGGGTTGAGGGCGACAACAACAGATCCTGAGCGCAGGTACAGATTGTTGGAACCGGTATTCGTGATCACCCCAGCGATCACCCTCAACAAACGCTCGGGCGAATCTTCACTATCGGCATCGTTGACGAACATCACCGAATGTGGCGCTTCGACACCAACGACGGTAACCACATCGGCCGATGCGCCGGCGCCCCAGCCCGTTGCCAATGGGGGAAATGGTGAGGCTGCTTCCGCCTCAGCGAGGCACATCGTGAACTTGCCGGGATGACCGAGCAGAGCCATATCCGAGGTGCCAGGCCGCGCTCCTCCGATGTTGATCATGCACAACCTGACGGCTCGCCCGATACTTGCGTTTGCCCGATGACCGGGACCGAGGGCGCCGAACCCCGACGCGATACCGGTCACGGCAGCAAGTGGGCCATTCGCAATGATCAGTGGTGCAATCGAATGGGTTGTCGATTGCACTTCCGAGAGATCGAATTCCGGCTGCAGGATCGCCTCAATGGCAGCCAACACAAACGGCAAATGATCCGGTGTGCAGCCCGCCATCACCGCATTCGCAGCGACCTTCTCAACGGTGACACTGGCTCCCAACGGACCCATCTCACCGAGGACGACATCGGCATCAAGTCCGGATGCCAGCACCATTCGGGCTACCCGCTCAAGAGTGGGAATGACTACAGGGAGACCATCGGTGCATCCGAGATCGTGGAGAAGTTCAATGGCGCCGGGTTCGTCATTCGCCGAGAGGAGCGCCATCAGGAAGCCTCTTCGACCGAAGGGTTGTCAGGATCTGAGTCACCTCGAAGCACGGCAATCAGCCGAGGCGCGATCTGCTCGGCCAGTTCGGCCATAGATGCTTCCGAGGTGCCAGCAACCGGGTGCGGGAGTCGTAACCGTGGAACGTTTGGCATCCCACCCGAGAGAGCAATCAAATCTCCTTGGGGCCAGAACGGTTCAGTCACCAGTGCAACGACCGCTCGTCCAAGGTGGGCCAATTCAATTCCGTCACGCACCGTGCCGGACGTGCAGCTGCCTCAATGCCCGTAGGCAGCGATGACTGCCGAGCAGGTATCGGAGATCTCCGCCAGGTCCTCAGGGGAAGCCAGGGCGCTCGCATTGCCCTTATTCCATAGCTTGACCGTGACTCCGGGGGCATGACGTTCGACAGCTCGACCGACGTGAAGCAGAAACTCAACCGATCCCGGAAAGCCATTGGCAAAGAGCCCAACCTGTTCGCCGGCATTGAGAAGTGCCCGGTTGCTGTAGGGATGGGTGGGCCCAGTCCTGGCACCGCGCGGGTCAACAAATTCCATAACGGGAGCGTACGCACTCGTTGCGAGTTGACTCGGGTCCAAGGCCTCGCAGGACCCGATTACCCTGGTCCAATGGAGCAGCAAGACGATCTGTTCTTCAGAGAGTCTGTCTTCGCATGGCTCCGAGCCGAATCGATCACTAGGGAACTGTTCACCCGAGATGACCTTTCTCGGTTCATGTGGGCTGGCAGGACGACCCGTTTGGTCGGCACGCAGACGGGAATATGGCGGGTCAAAGAGGTTTCGGACGCGGCAATCAGCATTCTGACCGCATTCGTTCCTGACGGCGCCGCTCGTCCATACGAAGACACCTGGGGCTCCGATGAGTTGTTGCGGTATAAGTGGAGAGGGACCAATGCGCTAACCGCTGACAATGTCTGGCTAAGAAATGCGATGCAACGCCAACTTCCTCTTGTCTGGTTCATCGGTGTTGGATACTCGACAGGAACCAAGACCCAAGTGTTCATGCCGCAGTTTCCAGTCTGGATCGTTGATGAGGAGCCCCGGAGCCACCAATTCGTAGTCGCTGTCGATGAACAGCGAGCTTTGCCAGCTGACAGCAGCGCAGAGATCATCGAGATTACGAAGCGATACAACGACCGTGTTGCACGGTCTCGACTTCACCAACCTCTCTTCCGGCAAGTCGTTCTTCAAGCCTACGAACGCCGATGTTCGGTCTGCCGTCTGCCGTTCGCCGAGTTGCTCGACGCGGCTCACATTCGGTCAGACGCCGATGGAGGAGCCGCTGTAATCACCAATGGGTTGGCTCTTTGCAAAATCCATCATGGAGCCTTCGACAGAAACATCATCGGTATCGACCCGAACTACCGGGTCCATGTCAAAGAGTCGGTGCTCCAAACGTTCGACGGCCCGACCCTCCAGCACTCCATAAAGGAAATGCACGGCGAGATGCTCCGGCAACTTCCCTCAAGCCGGAGTAAGCGCCCTGACCGGAACCTCCTCGAAGAACGCTTCTCCACTTTTCGGGCCGCCTCCTGACCCATCAGCGTGCGTCAGTCGCTACCCGTGTTGCAGAAATTCAATGTCAGACACATTGCCGATCGCTCCAGGGTCTGTGTCTGACGGAGCCACCAACTCGAGTCGAGCTGTGAAACCGAGGTAGTCCCACACAAGATGGTCGCCAACACGGTGCCGCCGAACCTCTATCGGGAGGTTCTCGGGGCGAAGCACGTGAACACCGTGTTCGTAGGTAGCGATGACATTGATCACAGTGGCCTTGTCAAATTCCGCTACATCGTGGACGCCACCCTCGCTAGTGCCATCGCAGCGCATGTCGTGAATAATTCCACCACCGGTCACGACCACACGGTCCGCACGCTGCTCGATGCGTTGCACATGTCCAACGTTTGGATGACCTGGCTGAATCTCGCCGTTGACGGTCACCTCCACGGTACGCCAGTAACCGTCAATGTCAGGAGCCCCCGGCGGTCGAGGCTCGCTGCATCCGGCGAGGACAGGAGATGGCCAGATAGTCCAGCCCCCACTGGGTGTAAACGCCACAGGAATGCTGTCAACAGTTGGGTTGCAAGCCATCGTGTGTCCTCCTCGGGAACCAGCAGCATTCTGGTACTGATTGCACATGCGTACCCCGAACGACCAACCTCAACATCAAAGGTTCGGTCTCGTCAACACGTCGCGACACGAGTTTGGTGTCGGAGGGGGGACTTGAACCCCCACGCCCATTAGTAGGGCACTAGCACCTCAAGCTAGCGCGTCTGCCATTCCGCCACTCCGACGTAGCTTGGTGGAGGCTATCGGCTCCCTCGGACGCTCCACCAT
>JBDQKN010000169.1:0-4747 GCA_040263235.1 Ilumatobacteraceae bacterium | reverse complement strand
GGATAGATGCAGGATGACCCGAGATACAACAACTTTTCGACGCCCGATTCATGGGCCGAGTGCACGACGGTGCCATGAATCATCATGTTGTCGTAGATGAACTCAGCGGGACGCGTGCTATTGGCGAGGATGCCACCGACGGTGCCAGCGACGAGAAATACATAACGAGGCCGGTTGGCCGTAAACCAGTGCGACACCTCGCTCTGATCGCGAAGGTCGACTTGGTCTCTGCGCGCGGTGAGAATATTGGTGAATCCCTCGTGCTCAAGATGCCGCACCAGTGCCGCTCCGACGAGTCCTCGGTGTCCAGCGACATAGACGGGGGCGTCTCGATCGATCATCAGGGCTACTTCACCGTCGATAGTTGTGCACGTACGGCTGCGATCAACCGTGTGACGAAATCACTTCGCAAGGTTGCGATCAGCGCAGGGTATTCCGTCGCCAACGGAGTTGACGCAGGATGATGGCCCGTGAGGAACGTTGCGGCACCGAGAGCTGAGAGGGCTACATACGCCGTGACATCAGCAAATTCATGTCGCCACATGGGGTGATCACCATCGACGATCTCGGCCATGGGCTGGTTGTAGTGAATTGCAGCGACGCAGGTGGCGAGGCCCGCCATGTCGTCGGACGTGTTCTGGCCGATCTGCTCCTGTAACTGCTCGGAGAGCACGCGCCCTGATGGGTCAAGTACGTGGGTGTAGTTGAGCATCGAATCGATACCAGGATGGTCCCGAGTCCAATCCAAGCGATAGTTGACTCGGGCACGAAACTGGTCCTCGGCGGTGGCGTGAGGCGCAAGGGTGACGTCATTCATGTGATCGACGAGTTCGCGGTGGGCTGCGGCAACCGATTCCGCGAGGAGGTTGTCCCGATTGCCGAAGTGGTAGTTCACGAGCGCCGGAGAGAGGTCGAGTTCGGCGCAGATGTCGGCCAGGATCACCCCTCTCGGGCCCTTCGCCGCCAACTCGCGAGCGGTGGCTTCGATTAGCGCACGGCGCGCGTCACCGTGGGGCAGTGGCGTTCGGGTCGAATGAACTGCGTGGTGAGCCATAACACCGCCGAGGCTACTCCTCCGACGGCGACGGCGATTCCGAAGTCGCTGAGCAGCAATGGACGAAGTTCGAACAGATTTCGAAGGGGTTCCATTCCCACGATGCCGGCAAACCCGGCGCTTGCCGCGAGCAGGATCATGGCCCGCCTTGCTACGAGCGGGCGAGAGACAATTCCAAGGTGGGTGAGCGCAACGATCCCCGCCGCCAACACGGGTGCGGATCCGCTGCTGAACAGATCGGCGAGGAGAACGGTTGCTGTGATGACCGCACCGGCCGGAATCGAACGGCGTAGCACTCGCTGCATGAATCCAGCGCGAGTTGGGCTGGTGTCGGGTTCGAGCGCAAGCAGCGTGGCAGGAATCCCAATCGTGAACCAACTCAACAAGGTCAGATGGATTGGCCTCAGCGGATAGCTGACACCGATGATGCCGATGATGAGCGACAGCAAGAGCGAATACGTGGTCTTGGCGAGGAACAGGCTGGCGACCCGCTCAATGTTGTTGATGACCCGTCGCCCTTCTGCCACCACTTCGGGTAAGGCGGAAAAGTCGTTGTCGAGCATCACCAGTTGGGCGACAGCGCGACTGGCCTCAGCACCCGACGCCATGGCGATACCGCAATCGGCAGCCTTCAGGGCAAGGACATCGTTGACTCCATCACCGGTCATTGCAACCGTGTGCCCCTGGGCTTGGAGGGATCGAACAAGGTCTCGTTTCGAATGGGGATCGACGCGGCCAATGACCATCGGGTCATCGGGTCGGCCCGGGTCGATCCCTGCACGACGTGCAATCGCAGACACGGTCACCTGGTCGTCACCGGACAGCACCCGAACGGCCACCCCTTGGTCGGCGAACCATGCAAGGGTGGCGGGTGCATCAGGTCGAATGACGTCGTCGAGGATCACGAGGGCAGCCAGATGCCCGTCGTGGGCCAAGGCGAGAACGCGTCGACCTTGGCTCGTGTGCGAGAACACGGCAGGATCGTCTGAGTTGGGGGCCCCAAGAGTCCACACCCCACTCCCAGCGATGGTCACCGAACTCGAGCGACGACTCGAAGAGAACGGTGTTCGTTGGACGATGGTTGCCGGTTGAACGGTGCCTAGCCCGGTCGCGATGGCTCGCATCGTGAGATTGGGGTCGGGGTCAGCAGCTGCAATTGCGGCGAGAGTTGCGGTCGCTCCCGGTTCGCGTTCGTCGACCGACACCAGCACCATCTCGCCACTCGTGATGGTCCCGGTTTTGTCAGCGCAGAGCACATCGACACGGGCGAGCACCTCGATAGCGGGAAGTTCCTGAACCAGGCAGCGACGCCTGGCCAATCGGACCACCCCAACAGCGAATGCAACACTCGTCAGAAGCACGAGGCCCTCTGGGACCATGCCCACCAGGCCGGCGACGGTGCCGATCACCGCAGTTCGCCACCCATCGTCGGTTCTCAGCAACTGGCTGATCCCGAGCAGAAGGCCAATTGGGACCATCGCCAGGCCGACGACGGTAACGATCCGATTGATGTCGGTTCGCAGAGCGGAATCGACAAGGGTAAACCGTTTGGCCTCGTCGGCAAGCCGAGCTGCATACCCCTCGGTGCCAACGGCGGTGACCCGTGCGAAGCCTCCTCCAGCGACAACCATTGAGCCGGACATGATCGGGTCGCCGGGAACGACAGCGATCGGATTGGATTCGCCGGTCAGCATCGATTCGTCCACGTCGAGGTACTCGGTAACGATGACGATGGCGTCGGCAGGAACCTGATCGCCCGATCGAACCTCGATGACGTCGTCGAGCACCAAGCAGTCGATAGCGATGGTTGTGGTTTCCCCATCCCGGCGTACCCGTGCGGTTGGCGCAGTGAGAAGTCGAAGGGAGTCGAGCACCCGTTTTGCGCGCACCTCTTGGACGATGCCAATTGCGCTGTTCGCGATGATGACACCACCGAAGAGAGCATCTTTCGGGCTGCTCGCCACAAGCACGAGACCAGCGAGTATCGCGATCACAAGGTTGATCGGAGTGAGCACGTTGGCCCGGACGATGGCCCCGACGGATCGGGTCGGTGGGTCGGGTGCCTCGTTGACCAGTCCAATCCGAACGCGATGCTCGACCTCGGTGGTCGTCAGGCCGATCGGTTCGTGGCCGTCCGCAGAGCCTGGGATGAGAATCGAACTCACGACCTACGCATTACGAGTGCGTTGCTCTACCGACTGAGCTACCCAGGCAACGGTGGGGGAGCCTACCGAGGCAGCGGGAGCGACCACACCAGCCGTTGGAGCGCCAGGGACGAGTTGACGTTGCGCGCAAGGGCACTGATGGTCTCGTTGATCGCTGTGATCGCCTCAGCAGCATCGTTTGGGCTCATGCGCTCGGCCACGAGCGCATCTCGGTAACTCGATGCCATCACGGTTAAACCAGCCCGCAGTTCATCGGTAGTGAATCGACGGATCTCTCGTTTGTGGCGATCTTCGAGACGCTTTTTGCCGCTACCTCGCGATCCGAACCGATCGATCCGTTCCTGCATCTCGGTGGCCTCAGTCGCCTGTCGCTCCAACATCGGCCCTGTTGCCGACTCGAGCAGGCCCTCGACCCGAGCTACGAACGACATGGCTGCATGACCGGAACCATCGAGGATGTGGATGGCCTCAGCGAAGGCGTCGCGGCGTTCGGCCAGTTGTGGGTCGGTTGCGAGCACACGAGCCCGATCAAGATCGCCGAGCGACCCAGTTGCGGCAAGTCGGGCTCGTTCGGGGTCGATACCTTCGCCGGTGAGTCGTTTCGCAATGAGTTCATCGGGGATGGATCTGAAGTCGACTCGGACACAGCGAGATGCGATCGTCACCAGACTGGCTGGGACGGATTCGGCGCAGATCACGAAGCGGGTCGATGCTGGAGGTTCTTCGATGGTTTTGAGCAGTTTCGCTGCTGCCGTGTCGGCTACGAGATGGAAGTCGTGGAGGATCATCACCGTGAGATCGCCCTCGGCCGGACTCAACCATGACTGCTCAATGATCCACTCGGCCTGTTCGGTGCTGATCGATGCGCCCTCGCGCTCGACCTCGCGGCAATCTGGGTGATCTCCGGCCATCACCAGCCGCACATCTCGATCATCGGGATCGTCGTGTCCGGCGATCATGGCTGCAGCGAAAGCACGTGCTGCTTGTTCGGTGGTCGAGCCATGTGGGCCGACGAGCAAATAGGCGTGGACGGGAGCATCGAGGGCTCGCTTGAGGTGGGCGACCGCAGACTCCTGGCCGATCACCTCATCCCAGATACTCCCCATCAGATCCCCAGTCGCTCTGAAATAGCTGATCGTATTTGTCGAGCGATGTCATCTGGTGGTGCCGCGGCGTCGATCACCACCCAGCGGGTGGGGTCGGCGGCAGCCATCTGCGCAAAGCCGGAACGGACTCGCTGATGGAACTCGTCACCGGCGCGTTCGAAGCGGTCGAGTTCGCGCTCCTTCATCCGACTGGCAAGAACGTCGTCGTCGGCATCGAGAAGAATCACGAGGTTGGGCCATGTATCGCCGACGGCCCAGTCGTTGATTCGACGAACCTCGTCGACGGGCAGGCCCCGCCCGAAGCCCTGGTAGGCGAGGGTGGAGTACACCGATCGGTCGCTCACAACGTTCCGTCCGGCTGCGAGGGCCGGGCGGACGACCTGGGCGAGGTGCTGGGCCCGATCTGCGGCAACGATCAGGGG
>JBDQKN010000168.1:0-4821 GCA_040263235.1 Ilumatobacteraceae bacterium | reverse complement strand
GCGATGATGGATCCACCGCGCCTTACGGTTCGAAAACCGCGAACGTCGGCCTCGGTCCATGCGGTCCGCTCGTCGATTTCGACGGCTCCAGCGCCGGCGAGTCGGTCGAGCACCTGCGCAACTGCGTGCCGAGGTGACGGACCCGAATCGAGGAAATCGAGTGCGTCAGCGATGTCATGAGTATCCACGTCGTGTCTCCTGTCACCCGTAGGGACCGTGTTTCGGGTCCGCTGATCGACTAGATAAGCACGTGTGCCCCGCCGAACAAAGATCGTGGCAACGATCGGCCCCTCGAGCAGTAGCTCGTCAGTACTCGACGAGTTGCTCAACGCTGGTGTCGATGTTGTCCGGTTGAATCTCTCCCACGGTTCTCTTGCCGAGCACCTCGAACGTTTGGCTTCGGTTCGAGCTTCCGCCGTTCGGGTGGGGCGTCAGGTCGCCGTGTTGGCTGATCTGCCAGGGCCCAAAGTGAGGGCTGGCCGGTTCCCTGAAGGGGGAGTCGAGTTCGCCGCAGCTGGGCTAGTGCGTCTTGTCGAGGGTGAGCAGATGAGCGATGCAGGGCATATCCGGATCGCTGAACCTGGGCTTGTGGGAGGGCTTCGGCCTGGGGATCGCGTGGTGCTCGGCGATGGCGCCATCACATTTACGGTCGAGTCAGTCGAGAGCAGCGGTGTGGCTGCCAGAGTCGATACCGGCGGCCGCACCCAAGGTTCGCCGGGGGTGCATCTCTCCTCCGAACGACTCCACCTCTCGACGCCGACAGACGAAGATCTTGTCCTTGCAGAGGCGATGGCGGCGGCTGGTGTCGAGTACGTAGCGGTGTCATTCGTTCGTGCGGCTGAGGAACTCGACGCCGTTCGGGCTGTCGTAGGAAATCGGGCGCTCCTTGTGGCCAAGATCGAGACGAGCGCAGCGTTAACCGACTTGACGGCGATCGTCGAGTCAGCGGACGCAGTCATGGTTGCTCGAGGTGACCTCGGAATTGATTGTCCGATCGAGGATGTTCCGCATCTCCAGAAGATGATCATCCGGGAGTGTGTGGAGCGGGGGGTGCCGGTAATCACGGCCACCCAGATGCTTGAGTCGATGGTGTTGGCCCCGTCGCCCACGCGTGCCGAAGTGAGCGATGTAGCCAACGCTGTTTTTGACGGCACCGATGCCCTCATGCTTTCCGGGGAGACGGCAATCGGTCATGATCCTGCTGGGGTCGTGCGAACGATGGCATCGATCGCTGAACGGGCGGAACGGGAGGCCAGTTATCGGGCGTGGGCTGACCGCCTGGGAAGAGTTCAGCGTTCGCAGTGGGATTCTGTGAGCGATCGAATCACGGCTGCCTTGGGGCACGCGGCGAGTCAGGCGGCCCGCGATGTCGAGGCTTCTGCCATCCTGTGTTGCACCCGTTCGGGACGAACTGCACGTGCGATGGCACGGTTCCGCCCCGATGCCGCGCTGATTGGCCTGTCTCCCGACCCTGCGGTTGTTCGCTCAATGGCACTCTCCTGGGGAGTTAACCCGATCGTGGTCGATACCTACGAGACCACCGATCAGATGGTGTGGTACGCGGTTGAAACGGCCGTGAATCAGGGGTGTATCTCCCATGGAGACACCGTCTTGGTGCTTGCTGGTTCACCTGATCGGACAGCCGACACAGCGGCGGACGTCCTACGAATCGTGCGCGTCGGATGAGTGAGCGGCATGGCATCTGGTCGTCGATTGCTGGCGATCAGACCGGACGGCAACTGGTTTTGGTGCACGGAACCATGGACCGATCGACGGGGTTGAGTCGTTTGGCAAGACGTTTCGACGAGACATGGCGCATCCTGCGCCTTGATCGGCGTGGGTATGGCCGGTCGCGTGCGCACCCAGGTCCGTTCGGGGTGGCTCACCATGTCGACGATCTCGTCGAGTTGATCGGTGACGTCATGCCTGATGGGCCGGTGCATTTATTCGGGCACAGTTTCGGCGGCAATGTGGTGCTGGCTGCCTCGTCGCGGCTCGGAGCCCGGGTTGAGACGGTGACGGTCTTTGAACCTCCGTTGTCGTGGATGGAGTGGTGGCCGGGCGGGTCTGCCAAGGGGTTTCGTGAAGCAGATCCAGCTGACTCAGCGGAGGCATTCATGCGACGGCTCATTGGTGACGATCGGTGGGAACGCCTTCCTGAGCGCACGAGATCGGAGCGGCGTGCCGAGGGGCGTGTCCTCGTCGGCGAGTTGGGAACCCTCCGCAACAACGCCCCATGGGCTGCTGCGGAGATAATCGCACCGGTGCTTGCTCTCTGCGGGTCACGCGGCGCTGATCATCATCGGAGAGCGGCGGCGCACCTCGCCGAGATACTTCCCGACTGCCGGTCGTTTGAGGTAGATGGTGCGCGTCACTTCGGACCAAACACACATCCTGAGCAGGTCGCTGATCTGGTGAAGGCATTCATCGAGCGTGGCGAGCGGCCCTGATCGTTGGGAGCCGACCGATGACGAGGGCGGCGAGAGCGATGGTGACGGCCACCGCTGAGAACCCCGCTGTTCCGCTGATACCGAATCGTTCGTAGAGCTGGCCCGAGAGGATCACCGCTGTTGCACGTGAGAGGGTGCCGGCCGCATTGCCGATGGCGAGAGCGGTGCCTCGGGCCGAGGGGGCTGCTTCGCTGAGCAGTGACAGGGAGGAGACGAAGCCGTACTCGAATCCAGCTACGAGGATGAGCAGACCGAGTATCGCCCCGACGGTCGACCCTTGGCCGATGGTAATAACGGTGAGTCCGGCCGCGAGAAGGGTTCCACCTCCGGCAACCGATCGGGCAACGCCAAGGCGGTCTGAGATGAGGGCGACGCTCGACGAGGAGATCAGTTCGATTGCGCCCATTGCCGTAGCGACTGCTCCGAGGCCTCCGACGGACATTCCGTGTGCGTCCTCCATCCATGCACCGACGACGACGAAGACGCTGATCCCGGCGGCAGCCATCGCTGCTGAGGCGACGATCGGCGACCAGGCCGACCGGGGAAGTCGTCGTCGTTCGGCGGAGGTGTGGTGGTGGACGATTGATGGGTCTGGTCGAGCCTCCATTGTCCGAAGGGCGAGAATTGCTCCAGCGGTGGTGAGCACCGCAAGCGCCAGATAGGCCGCTCGCCATCCCCACCGATCGATCAGCCATGCGAGAATTGGAGCGCCGATGAGGAGGGAGATGGCCCATGACATCTCGTAGATGCCGATAGCGCGACCGCGTCGGGCGTAGGGAACGTTGTCGCCTATGTAGGCGAGACCTGACACCGTGAGGTTTGCAACTCCAATGATGAGGAGCACCATTGCAATGGCGAAGGTGGAAACGGAACCGCCAAGAGCGACGACGCTGGATGCGGTAACCAGTAGGAGGCCGCCTACGAAGATGAGGCGGTGCCGCCCGCGATCGAGGGCGCGACCGGCTGCGGCTGTGCTCAACCCGGCCAATTCGGCCGAACCGATGATCCCGGTCAGGGTTCCCGTAGTGGTTCCGAAGGCGCGTTCAAGGGTGGGGAGAAATGCGCCAACCCATCGAAGCGCCGCGTTGGATGTGGCTTTGGCTGCAGTGAGCGCGATGAGGCGCGCGCCGAGGCCGGTGGAGGGGCTTGAGTTGCTCACGGGGTAGCCGTCAGGGGGTGACCGTAATCGGGACATCGACTTCGGTCCCGAAGAAGGTGCAGGTGACCTGCGCTGAGTCAGCGGAGATCGAGGCCTTGACGTCCTCTACACATTGGTCAACCGAGGTGCGTTGCGACCAGGCTGCAAGGGCGAGTCCGGCGAGGACCACCGCTACGACCACCTTCTGAACGATGGTCTTCATCACCCAGGCAGCGAGCAGGCCGAGTAGAACAAAAGCGGACGCTGCAACGATCGCGATCGTCTTCGCGTCATCGGTGGTGAGTGCGAGGACGGCGGTCATGTCGACACGATACGGCAGCTCGCCCGTACTCTTCTGGCATGCCCGATCATCAGCACACTCAGCCAATTGGATTGTCCACCGGTCTGCCGACAACGATCCTTCCGGATTCTCCGGCGGAGGTGAGGCATCTGATTGAGCAGGCCGTAGCGATGCCCATTGACGAACGTCTCATCGCCATTGGCGAGGTTGTGGCTCGGTTTCCCCGTGACCTTGACGCGTGGGCTGCGTTCGCTGACGCTTCGAGCGACCGGATGGGTCGATATGCCGCTGCGCGGGTCGGTTATCACCGCGGCCTTGACGCTCTGCGGGCGAACGGGTGGCGCGGTTCGGGTTACGTGCCCTGGTCGGGAGCGGGTAATCGCGGCTTCCTTCGGTGTCTGTTGATGTTGCAGAATGCGGCGGCCGCGATTGGTGAGGCCGATGAGGCAGAGCGCTGCGCATTGTTCCTCCTCCAACTGGATCCGTCCGGGGTGCCAGCACAAGTCGGGTCAATCGCCGAGGTGGGGTGAGGTGTCGCCCGCCCGCGCGGTGCTTGGAGGTGGTTCGTCCCGACGCATGGGCGCCGACAAGGTGATGTTCGACGTGGACGGCGTGCCGATGGGGCTCCGAGTGGCTCAGGCGCTTGGTCTCGCCGATGGCCACCAGGTTCATCTGGTGGGTGGTTCCCCGAACACGGCAGCGCTGCTCGAACTGAGTCATATCCCCGATCGGCTGCCCGGTGAGGGGCCATTGGTTGGCGTGTGGTCGGCCCTTGAGTACCTGGGTTCAGATGTGATCGTGGCTGCATGTGACCTAGCGATGGTCGACTCGGCGACGGTGGAGGCGTTCTGCTCTACCGAGATGGATGGGTTCGAGGCGGCCGTCGCCGTTGCGGACGGTCGTTGGCAGCCCTCATTGGCGAGGTGGAATCG
>JBDQKN010000167.1:0-4825 GCA_040263235.1 Ilumatobacteraceae bacterium | reverse complement strand
GTTTCCCGGTCAAGTTCATCATTCCCGAGGTTGCGACCAACGTCATGTTGATCACGATCTTTGCGCTTTGCCTGTTCGCCCAGTGGGCGGTCTACTCGGCGCGACGAGGCGACCGAACACATATCGGTCTGTCACTCGGCGTCGTCCTTGTGCTTGGTATCGCCTTCATCAACGCGCAGGCCTTCGTCTACAGCCAGATGGCCATGCCTCTTGCTGGAAGTGGCTACGCCACGATGTTCTATGCCATCACCGGCACGATGATCGCCCTGGTGATCGCCGGACTCGTCTACACCGTCGTTGCAGCCTTCCGATCCCTCGGTGGACGCGACCGTGAATTTGAGGTCATCTCCGCCCACGCCCTGTACTGGTACTTCACTGCTGCGGCCTACGCAGCGGTGTGGTTCCTCGTCTACGTCACGAAGTGAGAGCAGGTTCTGCGATGTTCACCACCGGTTCCAAACTCCTCCTCGGTTCCACCGTCGCCGCTCTCGTCGGCACCCTGATCTACGGGATTCTCGCGGGTGGAATCATGGGCACCATCGGTCTCGTCTCAGCGACGGCCGCTCTCGCTGGGCTTTCAGCGATCAACATCTTCACCCGTGACACCAACGTCGCAGCAGACGACATCGATGCCTTTGCAGGTGCCGCAGCCTCGGCTGGCCGTCCTGGTTCAAGCATGTGGCCGTTCGCACTCGGGCTGGCAGCGGCGACAATCACGCTCGGCCTCGTCACCTACACAGCGATCTTCATGCTCGGCATGGTGCTGTTGGTGGCTGGGATCGCCGAGTGGATGCTCCAGGCATGGTCCGAGAGGGCATCGTCGGACGCAGCTCACAACCGCGAGGTGCGTGGCCGACTCGCCTACACCGCTGAAATGCCTGCTGCTGCCGCAATCGGTCTGGGCATCGTCATTTATGCGTTTAGCCGAGTGATGCTCGGTGTCCCGAGTAAATCGTCAACCGTGATCGCTTTCTCGGTGGTGGCAACAATCGTGCTGGCTGCAGGCACCATCGTGGGCGGCAACCGTCGAATCTCTGCACCAACCCTGACGGGTCTGTTCGCCGTCTCAGGAATCGTCCTCGTTTCAGGTGGCGCGGTCGCTGGGCTTAACGGTGAACGCGAGATCGAAGTCCACCACACCACCTCGTACTACGCCGAGGAGGGCAAATGTGGCGAGGAGGAGATCTCCGCCGACGAGCACGCGAGTCAGACCGTTGCCGGCAAGGCGTTTATTGCAGCTGAGATTCATCTCGCCGACGATGGCCTGACCTACACCCTCCCGAGCATCGACCAGGTGCGGCGCGGTTCGATTCAGTTGCCCCGTTCAAGCGCTGTGAACATCCTGTTCCGTAACGAAACCTCTGAACCGAGACGGCTCGTCGCCGAGATGGCACCTGAAGTCGAAGGGTCACCAGCCCAGATATGCAGCCAACTCGTCGACGAAGGCGGCGTGCAGTTGCTCACACTGAACTACCCGGTGCCGAGCTTCGATCCGAAGCTCGAGGCCAACGGCGGCTACGCCCTCCATGTGCCCGGTGTCGATGGCGCCCGGCTTGACGTGGTCGTGCCATGAGTCACTTTGCTAAGGATCACGAGCGCACCATGTCGACCGATGTCCGTACAACTCGTAGGATCGTAAACGTGCGATCCCGAACCCTCACCACTGGTGGTCTCGTAGCCGGGACAGTGTTTGGTCTCTCGGCCTGCGCCAGCAATGCACCTCAGGACACCTGGAAGCCGGCCGGCGAGAACGCCCAGAAGATCCAAGACCTTCAAGCCCCGGTCTTCGCCATTGCTGGCGTGGTCGGCGTCATCGTCTTGGGATTCATCGGTTGGATCATCTTCCGGTTCCGCGACAAGGGTCAGCCGATTCCCGAACAGACCCACGGCAAGGCCTGGCTCGAGTACCTGTTCATCGCAATTCCTGCAATGATCCTCACCGCGATCGCCATTCCAACCGTCGGCGTCGTCCTCGCCCTCGCCGACACCGATGACACCGAATGCATCATCAACGTCACCGGTCAGCAGTGGTGGTGGGAGTACGACTACGAGGTCGAACCCGATGGGACCATCTGCGGATTCGCTCCCTCGGTCGTCGATGCGAGTCCAATCGTCACGTCCGGTCAGGTTGTCATCCCCGCTGGCACAAAGGTGCTCATGCGCGGCACGAGCCGCGACGTGATCCACAGCTACTGGATTCCTCGCCTCAACGGCAAAAAGGACATGGTCCCGGGCCGCGTCCACTACCTGCGACTCCAGTCAGACACGCCCGGCATCTACGCCGGACAGTGCACCGAGTTCTGCGGACTCTCCCATGCCAACATGCGCATGGAAACCGTGGTGCTTGAGCCCGCCGATTTCCAGCGCTGGCTCGACAACGAACTTGAGCCCTACCAGGCACCCGACGCGGGCACCCTCGCCAAAGCGGGTGAAGCGACCTACATCACCCAGTGCGCCCGCTGCCACCAGGTGAACGGCCTAGTCGACGACAAGGGCACCGATGACGAGGGTGATGACACCTTGGTGGTGTCATACCCAGACCAGTTCGTCTTCTCGGGCGCAGCTCCCAACCTCACCAACCTGATGGGCCGGAATACATTCGCCGGTGCCACGTGGGACCTCCTGACACCCGAGTGTCGAGAAGATG
This sequence comes from Ilumatobacteraceae bacterium, assembly GCA_040263235.1. Taxonomy (GTDB): domain Bacteria; phylum Actinomycetota; class Acidimicrobiia; order Acidimicrobiales; family Ilumatobacteraceae; genus Casp-actino5. Next base: position 2,178 of record JBDQKN010000167.1, on the reverse strand, counting down.
TTTGGGGAGCGAGTCCCGAAGAGTTCGGCGACAAGTATCTCGCCGGCGTCTCCGAGGACTGCTTGAACACGATTGATCTGCGGGAATGGCTGAGAAACGCGCCGGCCAAAAAGCCGATGTACGCCGACGCCGAACTGTTGGAACCGACCGACGGCAAAACCCGAGGAATGCCCTATCTGGCCCTCTCCGAGGACCAGATCGATCAACTGATCGCCTACCTGCTCGAGCGCAAGTGAGGTTCTGATGGCCATCATCGAACGCCCATCCGAGACCGCCGCCCCCACGGGAGCGCCGGCCGTCGCCACCCCTGGATCCTCCTACGGAGTCTTCCGACGTCCGGTGCACACCACTGGATGGAAATCGTGGCTCTTCACCATCGATCACAAGAAGCTCGGCATCATGTACGGCGTCACCGCCATGGTGTTCTTCATTATCGGTGGTGTTGAAGCCCTTCTCATTCGGCTCCAGCTTGCTGGTCCGAACGGCACGGTGCTCAACGCCGACCAGTACAACCAAATGTTCACCATGCATGCCACCACGATGGTGTTCCTCTTCGTGATGCCGATGGCCGCTGCATTCGCGAACTATCTCATTCCGCTCCAGATCGGCGCACGAGACGTCGCCTTCCCCCGAATCAACGCATTCGGTTACTGGGCGTATCTCTTCGGCGGTCTCCTGCTCAACTCATCGTGGTTCCTTGGTGGTGCTGCCGACGGTGGTTGGTTCATGTATGCGCCGAACTCTTCGGTGGTGTTCTCTCCGACCAACGGCATCGACTTCTGGGGTCTCGGTCTCCAGATCACTGGTATCGCCTCCCTGACCGGTGCGATCAACCTGATCGTCACCGTCATCAACATGCGTGCACCGGGCATGAGCCTCATGAAGATGCCGATCTTCACCTGGCTCGTCATGACCACCCAGTTCCTGCTGCTCTTCGCCATGCCGGTTATCACCGTGGCGCTGTTCATGCTCATGTTCCAGAGATCCTTTGACGCCACGTTCTTCAGCGTTGAGGCTGGTGCCGACCCACTGCTTTGGCAGCACCTCTTCTGGATCTTCGGTCACCCCGAGGTGTACATCATCGTGCTGCCGAGTTTCGGCATCGTGTCGGAGATCCTGCCGGTGTTCTCGAAGAAGCCGCTCTTCGGCTACCCGCTCGTGGTGTTCTCGGGCGCAGCGATCGGCCTCGTCGGATGGGGCGTGTGGGCCCACCACATGTTCGCTTCCGGTCTTGGACCGATCTCGGTTGCTGTGTTCTCGGTCGCCACCATGGCCATCGCTATCCCCACTGGCGTCAAGATCGTCAACTGGACGCTCACCATGTGGGGCGGAAAAATTTCATTCACCACGCCAATGCTCTACGCAGTGGCGGTCATCGTCGAGTTCACCATCGGCGGCCTGTCAGGTGTGACCCACTCGGTTGCACCGTCGGACACCCAGCAGACCGACACGTATTACATCGTGGCCCACTTCCACTACACCATCTTCGGAGGAGCGGTGCTCGGCCTCTTCGCCGGCCTCTACTACTGGTGGCCGAAGATGTTCGGCAAGATGCTCAATGAGCGCCTCGGCAAGTGGAACTTCTGGCTCACCGTGATCGGGTTCAACCTCACCTTTGCGCCACAGCACATCTTGGGACTGCAAGGTCAGCCCCGCCGTATGTACGTCTGGACCGACAACAGGGCCGGTGAAGGGTTCTTCAACTTCGGCTTCTGGAACTTGGTCTCAACTATCGGCTCGTTCATCCTCGCTCTCGGTGTGCTGCTCTTCTTGGTGAACATCTACATCTCGCACCGCAAGGGCACGCAGCCAGCGCCACTCGACCCGTGGGATGCCCGCAGCCTCGAGTGGATCACCAGCAACCCACCGAAGGAGCACAACTTCGACCGGTTGCCAACAGTTGGCCACCTCGACGAGTTCTTCCACCGCAAGTACGAAGACCGCGGCGAAGGCGAACACCACGACTACCACCAGGTGGCCACAGCCGAAGAGGTACTCGCCATCGAAGAGGCCAACGCCGACAAGCACATCCACCTGCCATCGCCGTCGTACTGGCCGATCCTGCTTGCGCTCAGCCTTCCGGTGATGGCATACGGCGTGATCTACAACCTGTTCCTGCTCGCCGGCGGCGCATTGCTCGCCCTCGTCTCGATGTACGGATGGGGAATGGAGCCGCAC
>JBDQKN010000166.1:0-4827 GCA_040263235.1 Ilumatobacteraceae bacterium | reverse complement strand
CAGCGAAGAGTTCTGCTAGCCGAGACGATCCTGAGGTCGCACCTCCCGAGGCCGGCGAAGCAGCGTCGTGCCTGTCGAATCCAGCAGCTACGACCGTGACCTTGACCTCATCGCCCATCTCGTCATCGATGACAGTACCGAAGATGATGTTGGCGTCAGGATGGGCGACACCGTGGATGATCTCAGCAGCCGCATTCATCTCAAACAGACCCATGCTCGAAGGACCGGTGATGCTGAGGAGCACGCCTCGAGCACCGTCGATCGCTGATTCAAGCAGTGGACTCGAAATCGCCGACTTTGCGGCGGCCACGGCACGGTCGTCTCCACTCGCCTGCCCAATTCCCATGAGTGCCGAACCGGCATTTGACAGAACCATTCGAACGTCGGCGAAGTCGGTGTTGATGAGGCCAGGAGTGGTCAAGAGGTTGGTGATTCCGGCAACACCATCGAGGAGCACATCGTCGGCCATCTTGAAGGCATTGAGAACACTGGTTTTCTCATTGGCCACTGAGAGTAGGCGGTCGTTCGGGATGACGATCAGAGTGTCGACCTTCTCCTTCAACCGCTGGATTCCCGACTCTGCCTGCACCGAGCGACGACGCCCCTCAAATGCGAAGGGACGTGTCACTACCCCAATGGTGAGAGCACCAGCGTTTCGTGCAATTTCTGCAATGACCGGAGCAGCGCCGGTACCGGTGCCGCCTCCTTCGCCAGCTGTGATGAACACCATGTCGGCGCCCTTCACGATGTCTGCGATCTCGTTGTCATGAGCCTCTGCAGCAGCCTTACCAACCTCAGGATCGCTGCCCGCTCCAAGCCCTCTGGTGAGATCACGGCCGATGTCCAGTTTCACGTCAGCATCGCTCATCAAGAGCGCCTGAGCGTCGGTGTTGACCGCCAGGAACTCAACTCCTTTGAGTCCGGCGTCAATCATCCGGTTGACGGCATTAACGCCACCACCTCCGACTCCCACCACCTTGATCACGGCGAGGTAGTTCTGCGGCGAACCGGTCATCGGCTGGTCCTTCCTGTCGTCTGTTTCGAAAGCGCTGTCAAGGAACCATTCAGAGAACTGGTTCGGCGGTTGGAAAGCGGCATCGTTAGGGTCCTTGCCGCCAGCAGTGATCCTCGCCCGGACATCCGGACATACTCGCAGGTACAGCCGACAGCGGTCGTGATGCTAGCGCAGAGTCGGCGAAGCAATCACCGCCACGCCGTCATCAGACGCCAGCAACGGTCACCTCGTCGGTGGACACGTCAATTCTCGAACCCCCAACTGGGGTGCCCGCTGCCATCACCGTCTCTAGGCGTACCAGTTTCGGAAACAGTTCCCGAGCAGCCCCGAATTTGACTGTTGTTCCGTCGTTGAGCGTCATTGTCAGGTCGGTTCCCGCTGCATCCACTTCGATCAGGCTGATGCGGTCACGAACCGCCGGAGTCACGATGTCAGCGAGCGTCGCCGCACCTGTTGGACCCGCAGACGCGAACTCTCCCACCCCAAGGGCTGGCAAATCGGCGCAGCGCAACAACAGGTACTCAAACGGCCACCCGTCAATGACATCGAGAACCCGGCCGTCGGCGTCAAGAACTCTGAACAATCCATCGGGCCCAGGAACCGACAGCACCGGAGAACGCTCACGAAGGTCGACGCTGAGCCCAAACGGCCAATCGGTTCGCACAACAGCGTCTTTGACCCATGGAATCTCCTCAAGCGAACGCTCCATCTGATCGGTATCGACCAAGATGACCGGTGTCCCGACGACTTCGTCGATAATCGTCGCCAGACGCGCGGGATCGGCATAGACATTGCCCGTCACGCGCACATCTGCGACGCGAACACCGAACCATGATGATCCGAGAACAGCGAGAATCCCAACGAGCAAGATGGCGACGGCTGCGACAATCGCCACCCAGAGGAGCCGTCGTCGTCCCGCCTCCCGCCTGACCGAGATTCGCCGCTCGCGAATTCTTCCCTCCATACGGCGTCGAACATCGCGCGTTCCCTCGGCCACCGTGGGCCGATCATCGTCAACGATCACTACTCGGCCCCCGGAATCTCGAGCGCCGGAAAGGTCTCCGTCGAGATAGACCGCGTCAGGGCCTCCGTCATCGGTAATTGAGATCCGACCTCCGTTTGGCCCACTGCGTCGCCCACCACTGTCGCCCGACACGTTCATGACGCTACTCAGAGCACCAGGTCAGCATGCGTCACCCGGAAACCCTGACACCATCGTCGTCGCCGAAGCCGACCAAACGCACTTCGGTGCGAAGGTCGTAACCGGTGGCCTCAAGGACGCGTCGATGCACCTCAGCGATTACTGCAAGCACATCGTCTGCGCTTCCTCCAGGATCAGCCTGGATGAAGTTTGCGTGCCGTGTGGACACCTCCGCTGAGCCGATACGAAAGCCCCGAAGACCAAGGCCGTCGACGAGTTCGCCGGCACTGACCTCGCCGGGGACCGGGTTCACGAACACCGATCCGCAGTTCTGCCCTCCCGGCTGATGTTCGCGCCGCCAGCGCACGATCTCGTCGACCCTGGCGGTCGATTCAGAAACGTCGGTCTTCACCAGTCGGAGCTCTGCCGAGAGCACGATTTCGTGATCGCTGAGTCTCGATGACCGAAATCCAAGCGCGAGATCTGCCGGCTTGTGACTATCCACCGACGATGTAGACGTGTCCAATATCTCGACCGAACTCAGGGTGGCCGCCATATCCGAACCATGGCCACCAGCATTCATCCGCACCGCGCCCCCCACTGATCCGGGCACGCCGACGGCCCATTCAAATCCGCCCAACCCGAGCGATGCGGTCCGTCGCGCTACCACCGGGAGGGCGAGTCCGGCGCCGACCAAACATCTGGCCTCGTCCTCAACGCTGCCCGGTTCGACGGCGAAGCTTTCGCTGAAGGAGCCGAGTCGCACTACGACGCCGCTGAAACCCGAGTCAGAAACAAGCATGTTTGAGCCCCGCCCGATCATCAGGGTCGGCAGATTGAAGTCTGCAGCTGTCCGCATTACTGCGATGAGCGCATCGACGCTCCCAGCGACCACAGAGACAGGAGCACGGCCTCCGACGCGATATGTGGTCAACGACCCGAGGTCTACATCAACGTCGATGTTCGATCGACCGTCAGCCTCAAGGACCGAACGTAATGCAGCAAGCAATTCTTCAACAGAGCCACGAGTCATGGTCTCAACCCCGCCGACGTGCCCGAGCCGATTGGCGCGCGCTCAAGACCTCATCGGGAAGAGTCGCAATGTCCCCACACCCCATCGATATACACACGTCACCAGCGCGGAGCTCACCAGCCAGGTACTCGATGAGTTGGTCACGGCGAGGTAACCACACGACGCGCCGTTCACGGTCGGACTCGCTCACGGCGTTCACTACCAACTTGCCAGTGACGCCTGGTATCGGGGTTGTCCCCGAGGCGTAGATGTCAGTGATCACCACCACATCAGCGCGCCGGAAACACTCCGCGTAGTCCTGCCAGATTTCTGACATCCGATTAAAACGATTGGGCTGAAAGACCGCCACCACACGGCTCCACCGATCACCGGAGTCGCGTGCTGCTGCCAGCGCAGCATCGATCTCAGCTGGGAGGTGCGCATAGTCATCGACGAAAGTGACTCCCTCGTCGACGGCGCGGACATCAAATCGGCGTGAGACTCCCCCGAAGCGAGCAAGAGCTGCTGCGGCCACATTGGCATCAACGCCGGCCTCCACCGCCATCGCCAAGGCGCCGGTCGCGTTCACCACATTGTGACGGCCTCGCAGCGGAAGCCTCACATCGACGAGGGGCTCGTCGTGTCGCAGAACTCTGAACGAGAACATGCCCTCATCAGCTATCAAGTCGACGGCCCGATAGTCAGCACCGGCTGAGAGTCCGTACCCGATGACCTGCCTGCCGTCGAGCATCTCGATCGTGAGCGGGTCGTCCACACACACGACCACAGGGCCGTCGACCGCATCGAGGTACCGCCGATAGCCCTCGACGACTGCGTCAAACGTGCCGTAGTTGTCAAGATGGTCAACGTCAACGTTTGTCAGAATTGTCCCCGAGACCGGGAGCCGCAGATGCGTGCCATCGCTCTCATCGGCCTCGACAACAAACCACTCGCCGCCAGTCCAGCGCGCACCCGTTCCCATATCGGTGACGTCGCCGCCAATGACGAACCCGGGGTTCAGCCCGGCCTCGGCAAGGATCAGCATCAACATCGAACTCGTCGTTGTTTTTCCGTGCGTTCCCGTCACCCCAAGCGTGTTCGCCCGTCGGCAGATCGCCCCCAACACCTCGGCTCGGTGCACCGTCGGAATTCCGAGGGCACGCGCCTCGGCCAGTTCGTTGAGGTCGTTCGGAATCGCCGTGGAATACGTCACCACATCGGCACCGTGGACATGCGATCGTTCATGACCAATGTGGACAGTGATGCCGGCTGCCCTGAGTTGATCGAGTACCTGACGCTCTCGGATGTCGCTGCCAGAGACCAGATGACCCATCCCTGCAAGCGCAATAGCGATTGCACTCATCCCTGGTCCGCCGATACCGACCAGGTGGATTCGACGGGGCGCGTCGAATTCCCACACAACTCTCTCTCGCGGTGCGACCGGATCGAGCGGATGAGGAATCGACTGGGGCGCCACCGCAGGTCAGGCTAGAGCCACGGAGTCGATCAGTTGAGCCATGGCGCCGCTGCGATGCACACGGCCAACCTTGTAGGCGTTCTCGGAAAGGGCCTCCCGCGCGTGCTGGTCGTGACGAACCGCATTCACGGCACGAACGATCGCCGAGGGATCTCCGTCGGACACCATCACTGCACCACCCT
>JBDQKN010000165.1:0-4834 GCA_040263235.1 Ilumatobacteraceae bacterium | reverse complement strand
GAATGATCCCAGGAACGTTGCAGAGATAAATAAACGAGAACATGCTGAGGAGGAACGGTGTCCACCCGAGACCGTCTCGGCCCATGGTGGGCATGATGATCTGGCCTTCGATGAACTCCACGATGGCTTCGGCGAGATTTCGAATACCGCGCGGCGCCTTGGAGCCATCGGCATTGCCAGCGATGAGGAACACGATGGTTCCGATCAAAGCGGCGGCGACCGCAATGAGCGCGACCTTGTTAAACGATGGGAATACGTCCTGCCATCGCAGGATCTCATTAATCGGTGGGAATTCGAGTGCGAGCACTGTTGGTCCGTTCCTGTTGTCTCTACGGTCGGGCAGGTCTGACGCCGGCATAGGCCAGCGATATGGCGACGTACTTGAGCTCCCAAATAAGAAGCCCGAGGTGCGTCACGATAATGGTCGCTCCGAGTGCCGGGCGCGAAATCCAGCTGGCATCTCGGACGAGAAGGAAGGCCGCAAGGATGAGGCCGAGGCGGATGAGATAGCCGAACAAGGTTGCGGCCATGACCAGGCCGACTGAGATACGAGCGGCTCCGGAAACGAGCGTCGCAGCGAGCAGGAAGTTCACGGCGACCAAGCCGACAGCGAAGAGAGCTGAGGTCGCCCCCGCTCCTCCCCACACCATTGCGGCTACCGCAGCAAGGAGCGGGGTGACGTACACCGCTCGGCGCAACATGTCGAGGGAGATGCGAACCTCAATCGGCTCGGACGCACCAGCGACAGCGGCGAGGTTCGGCTCAGTCTGAGTCATGCGACCCTCTCAGCCCGAGCCACACGACGCTCTTCTTCGAGCACGTTCATCCGAGCGTCATAGGTGAACTTCATCCGGACGAACATTCCGACAGCTGCGAACACAACCAAGCCGATCATGAACACCGGCCGGGTTCCGAGCCACGAATCGATCAACCAGCCGAGGCCGAGAAACACCCCGAGCATGAGGGCAGCCTCCATCCCGCGACCGAGGTTGTCATCCGCGCCGGAGACGCGTGAATGGCGGGCTTGGGTGAAGAGGAGTTTCATGAGGCAGGGGTAATCGTCGCACGCTTGTGAACGGAGGCACAAACTAGTCGGTCGAAGGTCGCCCACGCAACAATCGGCGCGCGACCCATCCAGAACTGGGTCATTGGCGGATCTGTTCTGAGGCGGGCCGTGACAGCGCCGCCTCGATCTCCTCGGCCCGGCGCCGACGAACACTTGGGTGGAGGACCGTGAACAGCACGATCCCGAGCGCTCCCATTCCGAAGGGTAAATACGTCGGATTCTTCTCGGCAAGAACCGGGTACAGCACGAAGGCCGACAGGAGCAAGGTCCACGTCCAAAGGATTGCGACGCTTCGACGGTGTCCATGACCGAGGTTCATCAGGCGGTGATGCAGGTGTCCCTTGTCAGCGACATCGAGCGCCTGCCCCTTGGAGGCTCTCCGGATGATCGCAAAGAGGGTGTCGAGCATCGGCACTCCAAGAATCAACAACGGGATGATGAGTGGCGCCAAGAAGAAGAACGTCTGGCCGACGAAGTCCTGGGTGGTTGGGTCGGCCCGCCCGCCGACCATGGAGGTCGACACCGCAAGGAGTAACCCGAGGAGGAACGCTCCCCCATCGCCCATGAAGATGCGCGCTGGGTTGAAGTTGTGCGGCAGGAATCCCGCAGCGATACCCGCCGTGATGATGGCGAGTAACGGACCAAGGTTCGGCTGGCTCAGCAGCTCCAACTGGCCGAGCTTGTACGCATAGAGGAAGAAGGCTGCCGCAGCAATCGCCACGATGCCGGCTGCCAACCCATCGAGTCCATCGATCAGGTTGATCGCCTGAGTCATCCCAAGGAGCCACATCACCGTGATCACCGGCTGCCAATCTCCCGAGAGAATGAAGACGTCGAGGAACGGGACGCGGAAATAGAACATCGTCGCGCCGAACCATGACAGCACCATGGCGGCGACAACTACTCCCGTCACCTTCGCAGGAGGCGGCAGGTTCCGTGAGTCATCGAGGAAGCCGACCAGAAAGACACAGGCAGCAGCGATGACCACACCGAACTGCTCCGAGTTGTTCGTGAACACGACGTCGAGTCCAGGTAGTAACGCCGCGACCACAAGCGCCACCACGAGCCCGATGAACATGGCGAGGCCGCCGGCATGGGGAATCGGAATCGTGTGAACACTGCGGGCATTCGGCTCCGCAACCCAGTCGCGACGACGCGAGACAGCACCGACAATCGGGGTGGCGAGAAACGTCACAATCGAAGCAACGGCGCCAATGATCAGGTAGTCGATGAGCGCCGGCTGCATTGCTGAACTCGTTCCCGGCGCCAGTCAGTAGGCCGGAAAGGCTGCGCAGAGTGCGGCGACCTCAGCGCGGACCGCTTGGATCGCTGTGGGGTCAGTGCGACCACTCAACGCTCGGGTAATCAGATCCCCGATTACCGGCATCTGGTCAGCGCCCATCCCCTGGGTGGTAACAGACGGGGTTCCGATCCGGACGCCGCTGGTGACGAATGGACTGCGGGGATCATCGGGAACCGTGTTCTTGTTGAGGGTGATGCCTGCTTCATCGAGTACCGCTTGGGCCTCCTTGCCCGTGAGTTCGGCGTCGAAGGTTCGGAGATCAACAACGATCATGTGCGTGTCGGTCCCACCCGACACAATACGGAATCCGCTGCCCGCAAGGGCTGCGGCCAGCGAGGACGCATTCGACACGATTCGGTGCGCGTACTCGGCGAACGATGGATCGGCCGCCTCTCGGAACGCCACAGCCTTACCAGCGATGACATGTTCAAGGGGGCCGCCCTGCCAGCCCGGGAACACGGCTTTGTCGATGGCCCGAGCGTGCTCAGACCGGCTGAGAATGCACCCGCCTCGGGGCCCTCGGAGCGTCTTGTGGGTGGTGAATGTCACGACGTCTGCATACGGAACGGGGTTCGGATGCGCACCGCCAGCGACGAGGCCCGCAAGGTGAGCTATGTCGAAGAGGAGCATGGCGCCGACCTCATCGGCAATGTCCCGGAATGGTTCGGGATCGAGTCTTCGTGGGTAACTGGTGGTCCCAGCCACGATCAGCTTCGGGCGGTGCTCAATCGCCAACTGCCGGACCTGGTCCATGTCGATCCGCTCCTCTGCGCCCACGCCGTAGTTGACGAAGTTATAGAGAAGTCCGCTGGCGTTCACCGGTGACCCGTGGGTCAAGTGGCCCCCATGGTCGAGGCTCAATCCGAGAACGGTGTCACCGGGTTCGAGCAGCGCCTGATACACGCACATGTTGGCATTGGCGCCGGAATGGGGCTGAACATTTGCGTGATCAGCCCCGAAGAGTGCCTTGACCCGGTCGATTGCAAGTGACTCGATCGAATCGACTATCGAGTTCCCGCCGTAATACCGCTTTCCCGGGTACCCCTCGGCGTATTTGTTCGTGAGCACAGAACCAACCGCCCGCATGACAGCTGGTGAGGTGAAGTTCTCACTGGCGATCAGTTGGAGGCCGGTCCGTTGACGTTCGAGCTCCGCCCCGATGAGGGCCTCAACCTCGCGGTCGGGATCGTTGTCTGAGGGAAAGGGCATGTCAGAACTGCTCCTCAAGTTGGGTGAGTTGGGCGACCCGACGTTCGTGTCGGCCGCCCTCGAACGGGGTGGCAAGAAACAGATCGACGATCTCTTCGGCGAGACCGAGTCCAACCACGCGCGCGCCGATCGACAACACATTTGCATCGTTGTGTTCCCGAGCCATCCTGGCCGTGTACAGACAGTTGCAGAGTGCTGCGCGAACGCCACGAACCTTGTTGGCAGCCAACTGCTCTCCCTGTCCGCTGCCGCCAATAACGATGCCCACCTCTGCATCTCCGTCGCGTACTGCCCGCGCTGCCGCTGCACAGAACGCCGGGTAATCGACGCTCTCGGTCGAATTCGTCCCGAGGTCGATGATCGTGTGCCCGGCGCCAGCAAGACGATTGATGAGGTGCTGCTTCAACTCGAAGCCAGCGTGGTCTGCTCCAAACGCGATCGTTGCCACTTGAGCGAGTGTACGACGGTGTCGACCCAGGGGTAGTGACGGTGCTCTCGTTGAAGCAGTGTCCCGCCGAATTAGGTTCAGGGCGTGACTTCAAGCCCTCACCTGCGCACCCCCGTCATCATCGGTGTTGGTCAACATCTTCAACGCGAAGACGACCCTGAGCGCGCAGCGGAAGCCACCGAACTCATCGCTGAGGCCATCAGGTCAGCGGCGTCAGATAGTGGAGCCACTCGAGACCCGATCGCCGAAGCCGACCTGCTCGCCGTGGTGTCGACGCTCACCTGGCGGTACGGGGATGCCGCTCGGGTGGTCTCGGACCGGCTCGGTATCACACCGCGGCGGGTGATGACCCCGATGGGCGGCAACTCGCCACAGTCGCTAGTGAACGCCGCCGCCCAGCGGATTCTGACAGGGGATATCGACCTCGCGATCCTCTCTGGTGGTGAAGCCTGGCGCACTCGGATGCGGGCACGTCGCAACGGCCTCACCCTCGACTGGCCCAAGGTCGACCCTCAACTCCTGCAATCCGAGCCTCCCGAAGTGTGGGGGCATGAGCTTGAAATGTCGAATCAGGCAGAGACCGACCTCGGGTTGATCATGCCAATCCAGGTGTACCCGATGTTCGAATCGGCTATCCGGGCCGCACGGGCTGCCGACGGTGTCGGACCCGAGGAGCACATCCGTCAGGTCGGTGCGATGTGGGCTCGATTCAGCGAGGTCGCAGCGGGCAACCCCTACGCCTGGCGCCAAGACGTGTTGAGCGCCGACGATGTCATCACCCCGAAGGCGGGCAACCGGATGGTCGGGT
>JBDQKN010000164.1:0-4853 GCA_040263235.1 Ilumatobacteraceae bacterium | reverse complement strand
GTCCCCGATCTTTGTAACAGCTACATACATAAACGACATGAACTACCTCCAAGGTCAGCTGGTCTGTACACCTGCAGACAACCATGCCGCCCATTGCAGAAACCTTGTGGCAGCTGCGGCTGAGGAGAACTGCAGGTGACCTCCCAGCAAAAGTCACGTGGCCCACGACCCACTAGAGGCCGTCTATCGACATCATTTCTCTGACCTGCTCACGAGACATCACCATGTCGTGGACGTTACGGGCGTGCTCATCTACCGAAGCCACGAGGTCGTCGAACGTGGTCCCACGAATCGCCACACCGCACGGACAGCTAACAGAAAACGACGGTGTTGCATCCGTAGCGGCCATACGTGGACCATAGTCCAGCCCAGCCAAGGGACTCCTCAGGCTCATTCGAAACCCTCTAATGTCACAGGATGAGTCCGGTGATCCACGTTCAGATATGTGGACGTATGTCGATCAGTGGCCCCGAAGGAGTCGTTGGCCAACATGACATGTCGGGGGCCATCGGACGTCAGATACTCGCATACCTAGCAATCGCCAATGGGCCGGTTGGACGCTACGAACTCATCGACTTGGTGTGGAACGGACGACCGACGAAAGCCGTCGACTCGACCGTGAACGCCACCGTGTCCCGGCTCCGCTCGGCGATCTCCAAAGTCGGCGGAGATTCTGGATCATTGGTCAGCGAGCAAGGACAATTAGAGCTCAGCGGACGCCTAGCCACCTCTGACTACAACAATGCCGTTCGCGCCGTCGATAGATGTGTGCCACTCCTCACCACCGGATCATTCACAGATGCGTGGGCGCACGCGTCGACTGCCTACTCGGTGGTGACACGACGTCTGCTCCCCGGCGTCGAGAACACGTGGGTTGACCATCGACGCGACTTCATGCATCACATCGCCTGCCGGTCTCTTGCCGTCGTGGCGATGTCGGCCATGGGACGCGGCAGGGCCCAAGATTCAATTTTCGCGGCCAGGGAACTGGTTCGACGGGAACCGCACAGCGACAGAGCCGTACGACTACTCGTTGCTGCACTCCTCACTGTGGGTGACCGTGGCGCGTCCCGTGCCGCAGTCCACGAATGGGCCTCACGCCTTCAAGCAGAACTCGGGGTGCTTCCAGATGACCACACCCTCAACTTGCTCGACGCTGCGATCAACCGAAGGTCAGAGAACATCACCGACATCACAGATCTCATCCCGCTCGCCTCGTGACCCGCATCAAGCCGGCTCACTTGTGGTCGACGTTCAGTCTGATTCTCGAAGGCCCACCCGCATTCGCACGAGAAGACCAAGTGCAAAAATCAACAATGCCCAGGCCGCTAGGTCATCAGTTCCCCCAGCTGTTGGCAACGCGGATTCGTTAGCAACATCCACCTCGAGGATCTGAATCCCCATTGAAAGTTGTACGTCACCTGTTGCCACTACCAGGGTGTGATCGCCGGGAGGAAGCGCGGCCGGCAATGAGTCGCTCAACACGAACGTTCCATCACTCGAGGTAAGAGTCTCGGCCACCAATGTCGGTGTCGACATCACATACACCTGCAGCGCTTCCTGACTCGCCAATCCCCCGCCTGCAAAACCAAGCCTGGTGCCCGACTGAACTGACATCACGCCAGCGGCGTCAACCGCAGAGCTGTCTGCCGCCACTAGTAACGCGATGTCATCAGTTTCGAGAACCACTAGACGCTCTGCCGACACATCCACTGGGCTTCCACCTGAGTCAGTGACCACACCACGCACGGATGCACCCGTAGCGGTGTCGATCACCTCAAGCTGCAACGCTGCGCCTGTTGGCATCTTGGCTGCAACGCTCGAGAGCAACTGACGGGCGGCCACCCGAATCTCTGCCACCTCCCCAGTAGTACGTCGCTCTGGTGCAACCCGGGCCGCTGGCGAAGCAATCGAACCAATCTCAATCTCCACAGCCTCACCATTCACCATGGCCAAACCCGTGCCCGGACTGCTTGCGAGGACCGCGGCGTTCTCCGAATTCACGAAGGCCGGCGGAACAGGCGCGGTGGTCGTAGTCGGAACGGTCGATGTTGGTGCGCTCGTTGATGTCGTTGACATCGGTGGCGCGCTGGTGGACGTTGTAGGGGCGGGCGTAGCCGGAGCAATTGTTGTAGTTGTTGTTGTTGTAGTTGTTGTCGTCGTGGTGGTGGTAGTCGTAGTTGTCGTTGTTGTGGGCGGCACATTCCACTGGGCGTAGAGCACGAGACCAGCATCCACGTCATAGGTCTCGCCCTCGGAATATGCAATCCCGAGACCGTCACCTTGGGTGTTCCAACCACCGAAGAGGAATCCCGACCTCACCAGAAGCCCCATATTCGACGGTAGAGCAAGGTCGACCCCACGAGTCTTCGTCATGTCACCCGGGGGCGAACCACCCGTCGCGCCGTTGCCATCAAATGACACCAGATAGGTCGAGAGGATCGGTGTGGCAACAACTGCGGTCGACGCGGCGCTCGGCCCTTGCGCGTTTGAGGCCACGACCGTGACCGAGTACTGCTGGTCATTGGCCAAACCAGTGATGACACACGCTGTCGACGAAGTCGTGCACGAAGCACCGGTCGAGGTTGAGGCAACGTAATTATCGATCGGTAGGCCACCGGTGTCGGCGGGCGGGGTCCATGACACCGAGATCTCGCCATCACCTGCCTCGAGCACGACCGATGTGGGCGGGTCCGGGGCGACTGCGCCTCTCGTTACCGAGATTGTGTAAGTCGTCGACGTCCCGTCTGCTGCCGTTACCACGACCGGAATCGAGTTCGCCCCCACACTGAGCGGCACCGCCGCTGAAGTGGCGGCTCGCACCTTCACCTGGCCCACCTCACCGGATGCCGGGATCCGACCGGAACTGCTCAGGCTTGCCCGACTCGCACTGTGGCTCTCAGCACATCACCCAGATGGCGTTCCCGACGGGCAACGCCCCCTTGCATCCAACCTCAACGACTTCATCACGTCGACCTTCGGCCTCGATTCAGACCTCGCCGAGCTCATCGTCGAACGATTGATCGCACTCGTCGTCATCTTTGCCGCAGCACCAACTGTTGTCAGTCCCAAACCGATCAACCTCGCAGCCCACATCGACCTAGAGTTTCGACTCCTCGCTGCCTTCGCCGAGTCGTTGAGAGCCACCTGATCGAGCCCCGTAGCGCTATCCCCCACTTCCACTGTCGGGCGGCTCCCGATGCCGGATCCAGCCGGGCCAATCATGTCCATGCAACGTGGTCGGTTCCTCACCGATCACCGAGGTGATCACCTCAATCGCTTCAGCCAACCGCGGCTCCATGACGAACAACCGCGCCATCGGCTCACGAGCACCGAAGCGCAGATGCGACGTGAAGTCCTCGGACTGCACCGCTGGAATCTCACGCTCCCACAGTTCATGCAAGACCAGTTGTGCTTGCCATAACGGCAACCATGCGGCTTCTATCGATCGATCAGCATCGGGAGGTCGCACCTCATGACGACCAAACGCCCACTTCCAGAATCCCATCGCCAGTCAGGTCCAGTCATCGAACGGATTGTGAGCAACCTCCCAAAGGTGCCCATCGGGATCAGCCACATAGCCGGAGTATCCACCCCACTCGGTTGCCTCAGGATGCTTAATCACTGTGGCTCCTGCATCGATGAACTCAGCGAACGCCCTGTCGACTTCTGAAGGTGATGGTTCGTTGTGCGCCAGAGAGAAACCGCGAAATCCCGACCCCACCGGAGTCACTCCGGCATCATCAGCCAGGTCATCCCAGCCGAACAGCCCGAGCACAACACCGTCGAGCTCGAAGAAGGCAACGGTCTCCTCGGCATTGGTACAGCTGAAGCCGATGGCTTCGTAAAAGCTCCGGGCCCGATCGAGATCAGCGACTCCCAACGTCACGAGTGAAATCTTGGGCTTCATGCTGTAGCCCTCCCGCAAGTACGAACACTCAAGGCATCGACGCGCTGCCCGTTGCTCGATGTTGAGTGCACAGAGTCAAAATCAACGGGAGTCACCTCTTCACCGTAGGCGCCCAGGGCACGGTCTCGCACCGCGCAGATGCTCGGCCTACCGTCACGACATGTCTCGCGTTCTTTCGCCCACGGTGGTCATCGCGCACCTCGCTGCCACGTGGTTCATGGTTGGCCTCATCTGGACCATCCACACGGTCCACTATCCACTCTTCGCCCAAGTCGGCGACGCCACCTACGTTGACTTCCAAGCCGAACACGTTGAGCGCATCGGACGCCTCTTACTTCTGCCCTGGTCGGTCGAGGGGATCACCGCCGCCATCATCCTCGTGATCGCCATCAACCGACAAGACCGGGAACTGCTAGTACCAGCGATCGTCGGGGCGCTCGCGATGGGGGTCGTGCTCATCATCAGCGGCTTCTGGTCCGCACCTGCGCACAGCCAATTGGCAGATGGATTCGACGCCGATGTTCACCGTCGGCTGATGATGGCCGATCTTGTTCGCACGCTCGCTTGGACGATTAGGGGAGCAGCAGCGATTTGGATCACTTCACTCATGTGGAAGCGACGAACGGCATGACTATGAACTGGGGAGCCTCCCCCACTGAGATCACCGGTTCGATGGCAGGTGACGATCTGATCGCTAATCCAGCATTGAACGCCACCCGGTCGATCAGTATCAGCTCGCCGCCCGAGCAGGTCTTCCCGTGGCTCAGGCAGATGGGGTTCGGCCGTGCCGGTTGGTACAGCTACGACCTCCTCGACAATCTCGGTCGCCGCAGCGCAGACCGCATCAACCCCGCCTGGCAAGACCTCAGCTCGGGCGACATCGTCCCGGGTGGGCCGATCAACTTCACGGCACTCATCGTGGAGCCACCCCACACCTTCGTGC
>JBDQKN010000163.1:0-4937 GCA_040263235.1 Ilumatobacteraceae bacterium | reverse complement strand
GAAGCATCACGTTCGATCAATTGGACGTGCCGAGATGAGGCGGCCCCCAATTCCTTGGCGATTCGAGCAGCTCCGGGTCGCAAATTGATAAAGGCGCCCGCACCACACGAAGCGCAGACCGCCGGCCGCGCACCACCACACCGTCGACAGCCCAATTCGCCGTCAGCGTGTTGGACCATGGTGGCCTCGCACGACTCACAACGAGCCAGGTCACGGCACTGGCGACAGGCCAGAAGACCCGATCGGCCAGGTGTATTCGTGATGCAGAGCACACGGCGATCCCGATTCCGAACCTCGGCCAGCAGTTCAGAACTCACACGGCCTCGTGTCGGACCATCGTGAACTGTTGGGTCTACCACGACAATCCGCGGCCACCCAGCGATCTCGCGATCTCGCTCCGGAGCCTCCAGAACTCGCCCGTGACGCGCCTCTGGCGTGGGCACCGAAGACACCAACACTGCGGGGATTTCCGCCCTCCGTGCACGTTCGATGGCCACCTCTCGGGCGTGCCACGTCGGAGATGACTCCGATTGCAGACGCTCATCATGCTCGTCGATCACGACGATGCTCCCAAGCGAGGGCACCGATGCGAAGACCGCAGAACGGGTGCCGATGGAGACGTCAACTCCGCCGGCAGCACGATTCCACTCGTCGGGTAACACCGCGACTGTCACCCCGGCACGCCGAAGCCTGCCAGCAAGAATGGCCACGTCGTCTACCCCAGGAGCAATAAGCAAGACCGGGCCCTTAACCAGAGCGCTCCACACGGCCGGCAACACGTCCGACCCCGGTGGCAAACGTAGAACGCCACCATGTCCACCGATGAGCCGTGCGGTCGCTGGTGACCGAGGTTCGGGCACGATCGAAGTGAGGCGGGCCTCGGGAATCGTCGGCACTGCCCGTGGCGGGCTTGCCGAGCGGAGGAACTGCGAAGGACGTCCAGCCCATCGATAGGCGGCCCAGTACGCAAGCTTCACCACATCTGGAAACGGCCCGTGCCCTGACAGCCGACGCAGTGGCAGCAGGTGTTCGATCTCGTGGGCATCTTCAGGGTCAAGTGCCACGACCCATCCGCCAATTCGACGGCCATGAAGGTCGACCCGGACGATCGATCCCACTGCCACGCGCCCGATAAGCGGTGCCGGAATCAGGTAGTCAAATGTCCGATCCGGCCCGGACGCGTCGCAGAGGACGCGCGCGACTGCCGGCATCGGACCCGTCACTCACGCGCCAACAGCAGAGCGGAAGTCGTCAAGACGTGAGAGCGTCTCCCAACTGAAGCCGGGCCGACCGAAGTGCCCGTAGGCGGCAGTTGGGCGATACCCGGGCTTCAAGAGATCAAGGTCCCGGACGATCGCCCCCGGACGAAGGTCAAAGACCTCACGGACGGCAGCTTCAATGCGGGCCGGATCGACCTCTGAGGTTCCGAAGGTGTCAACGAGAATGCTCATCGGGTGTGCCACTCCGATCGCGTAGGCCACTTGGAGCTCGCAGCGTGAGGCAACACCCGAGGCAACCACGTGCTTGGCAACCCAACGAGCGGCATACGCAGCGGACCGGTCGACCTTGGACGGGTCTTTTCCACTGAACGCTCCGCCACCGTGGCGGCCCATTCCACCATACGTATCCACAATGATCTTCCGTCCCGTGAGCCCACAGTCTCCCTGAGGGCCTCCGATGACGAATCGACCCGTTGGGTTGACGAATATCTCGTAATCGTCGTCAGCGAACTCCTCCGGGATGATCGGCGAGATCACCTGTTCAATCAGATCGGGTCGAATAACCGTGTCACGGTCAATCCCGTCCTGATGTTGGGTCGAGACCACCACATTGCGCAACGCAACCGGCTTGCCGTCCTCGTACTCGTAGGTGACCTGCGTCTTGCCATCGGGGCGCAAGTACGGCACTTGACCATGATGTCGGACGTGAGCCAACCGTTCAGCCAGACGGTGCGCCGTCCATATGGGTAGCGGCATCAGATCCGGGGTTTCGTCGCAGGCATAGCCGAACATCATCCCCTGGTCGCCCGCACCCTGCCTGTCGAGTTCATCGTCGCTCAGACTCCCACTGCGAATCTCCTCAGCTGTGTCGACGCCCTGAGCGATGTCCCGACTCTGCTCGTCGATCGACACAATGACCCCGCAGGTGTTGCCATCGAAGCCAGCGGCAGCATCGTCGTAGCCGATCGACGTGATGGTGTCTCGGACGATTTTTGGTATCTCGACGTAACCCGAGGTGGTGATCTCTCCTGCCACCACGCAGAGACCGGTCGTCACGAGCGTCTCACACGCAACCCGGCCGAGGGGATCCTCCGTGAGGATCGCGTCAAGAATCGCGTCGCTGACCTGATCGGCAACTTTGTCGGGGTGACCCTCGGTCACGCTCTCGGATGTGAATGTCCAACGGGTCACGTCGACTCCTCAGTACTCGATGTCCTTTGAGACCGGCGTTCGGGCCGGCCACCGGCGTCTCCGGACCCTCGCTCAGGGGGCCCGTCACGCTGTGGATCAAGTCGACGCGTCGTGCATCTGCCTAACGCACCGTCAAACGGATCCTAGCGATCTCATCTAGCACGGCGGACGCAATCGCTGACTTCTCGGCAAGAGGGACCTCGGTAACGGCATCGGAGGAGATCAACGTCACGGCGTTCGTTGCGTGGGAAAATCCAACACCCGGGGCAGAGACGTCGTTTGCCACAATGAGGTCGATCCCTTTGCGCTCGAGTTTCGAACTGGCATTGGCCACCAGATTGTCTGTTTCGGCGGCGAATCCAACAAGCACTTGACCGGGACGTCTCCTGCTCCCAAGGCCTGCCAAAAGGTCAGGCGTGGCTTCAAGAACGATCGATGGGGGCCCTGCATCCTTCTTCAACTTGTGCTCCGAGGGCGAAACGGGACGAAAATCGGCAACCGCCGCCGCCATCACCACCACATCGGCTGTGTCAGCGACCAAGGTGAGCGCAGCCTCCATCTCTGCAGCAGTCTCCACTTGCACCCGACGTGCAACACCTAGTGCCGGCAGTTCCACGGTGGTGATAAGGGTGACTGTCGCCCCGCGACGCGCTGCTTCCTCAGCGATCGCGTGGCCCTGTCGCCCAGAGGAACGGTTAGCGACAACGCGGACAGCGTCAATCGGCTCTCTCGTGCCCCCAGCCGTAACAACCATCTCAAGTCCCTGGAGATCGCCCCCACCCAGTACCGAGTCAATGGCGGCAACGATGTCCTCAGGGTCGCTGAGTCGACCGGCGCCCACATCGCCTCCCGCCAACCGCCCTGAGCCGGGTCCGACAACATGAACGCCGCGACTTCGCAGCAGTGCGATGTTGTCGACAACGGCCGGGTGCTCCCACATTTCAGTGTGCATTGCCGGACACACCACTACAGGCGCACGGGTCGCAATGAGAATATTCGTGAGCAAGTCGTGGGAGTAGCCGTGTGCCAGAGCGGAAACGATCCGAGCCGTCGCCGGGGCCACGCAGATCAGGTCGGCTGTCTGGCCAAGCCGAGTGTGCGGGATCGGATCGGGACCCTCCCAGAGGTCGACGCGCACTGGCTCTGAGGCCAAGGCGCTCAGCGTCGTTCGTCCAATGAAATGTTCCGCTGCCTCGGTCATCACCGGGATGACATACGCACCTGCGTCGACGAGCCTCCTCGAGACCTCAACCGCCTTGTATGCAGCGATACCCCCGCCAACACCGAGGACGATTCGTTTCCCGGCGAGCACGGCGCTTCGGTTCAGTCGGCGTCGGAAGCAGAGTCGAAGCCGTCCCCTACCGGAAGGTCTGCCTCGGGCAATTCTTCGACCGGCTCACCCCACTCGATCTTGTCGGCGGAGATCTCCTCAAAAGCAACGCTCAGGGGTTTCCTGGCCGTTGACGAAACCTGAGGAGGAATCATGTGACCAAGGCCACCGCCCAACTGATTGAAGTAAGAGTTGATATCTCGGGCGCGACGGGCGGCCAGAGTGACGAGACCGAACTTGGATTCGACACGGTCGAGCAATTCCTCCACCGGAGGGTTCATCATGGAATCATGGGTCTGCGGCACGACCATGATGCTATCTGGAACCCCTAGCTGCTCGCTCCCCTTCGATAACCGTAAGCATCTCGTCGACGGTGCGATCAAGGTCATCGTTGACAAGAACGTGATCGGCCAACGTTCTGCCGAGTGGTTCCTCGGCTTCAGCCTTCCTCAGTCGCGCATGCACCTTGTCATTCGGGTCGCCTCGCCCACGGAGCCGGCGTTCCTGTTCCTCTCTGGTTGGTGGCAGAAGGAAGATCAGCACGGAATCAGGAAAGTGTTTCTTCACCTGCTGGGCACCGTTGAGCTCAATTTCAAGAACGAGATCACGGCCAGCAACGTCGTGTTCTTCAGGCACCGGTGTGCCGTAGTAGTTGCCAAGAAATTCGGTCCATTCGACGAACCCCCCAGCAGTGATCCGGCTCTCGAACTCTTCGGATGAGGAGAACACGTAGGCATCAGAGGGTTCCGACGGCCGCCGCTCCCTCGTTGTCCACGAGCGGCTCAACCACAGTCGCGGATCCCGAGCGACGAGTCTGCCGACGATGGTTCCTTTGCCAACCCCACCGGGGCCGGATACGACGATAATCACCTATCGACCCGCCCTCACTCGCCGAGGCGATCGAGCAGGGCTACCCGTTGCTGAGCCCCAAGACCCTGAACTCGACGATTATCCGCAATGCCAATTTCAGCCATGATCCGCCGGGCCTTAACCTTGCCGACCTTTGGGAGCGCCTCGAGTAGCGAGACCACTTTGAGTTTGGCGATGTTCTCATCTGATGCTGCGAGCGCCTCCGCCAAGGTGAGCGATTGGTTCTTCAGTCGCGCCTTAATGTCCGCCCGAGCCACGCGTGCGGCAGCGGCCTTAGCAAGCGCAGCCTCTCGCTGTTCAGGAGTGAGCTGGGGAGGAGGTGCCAT
>JBDQKN010000162.1:0-4962 GCA_040263235.1 Ilumatobacteraceae bacterium | reverse complement strand
GGACCGGGCCGTCCAGACGCTGCAGATTGCAGTTGACGACGAACACCAAATTGTCGAGTTGCTCTCTGGCGGCGAGTGAGATCGCGCCCAAGGTCTCTGGCTCGTCGGTCTCGCCGTCTCCAAGGAATGCCCACACCCGACTCGCTGATGTGTCATCGAGTTGCCTATTCATGAGATACCGGTTGAACCGGGCGTGGTAGAGCGCGGTGATGGGACCAAGACCCATGGAAACGGTTGGAAACTCCCAGAAATCCGGCATCAATCGTGGGTGCGGGTAACTCGACAGGCCCCGGCCGTCGCGGCCGATCTCACGGCGGAAATGGTCGAGGTCATCAGCGTCAAGGCGGCCTTCGAGGAACGCTCGCGCGTAGACCCCAGGCGCGGCGTGACCTTGAAAGTAGACGTGGTCTCCGCCACCTTCCGCTCCCGGACCACGAAAGAAGTGGTTGAAGCCGATCTCGTAGAGCGAGGCCGAGGATGCAAAAGTCGAGAGGTGACCGCCGATTCCATCGGCCTTCTTGTTGGCCTTCACGACCATCACGGCGGCGTTCCACCGAATAAACGCTCGTATCCGTCGCTCGATGTGCTCGTCGCCCGGGAACCACGGTTGGTGTTCCCGAGGGATTGAATTCACGTACGGAGTGCTGACCGTTGCGGGGAACGAGACCTGGCGCGCATTCGCATGGTCAAGCAGTCGGGCCAGCAGGAATCGGGCTCGAGTCTTCCCTTTTGCATCGACTACGGCGTCTAGCGAGTCGAGCCATTCGTCGGTTTCGGTGGGGTCGGTATCGGGCAGTTGGTGGACGTGACCGTCAAAGATCATGGGGACAGTCTCGCAGGGTCAGGCAGGGCATTGCCCGGATGTCTGGCGATCTGTGACCGATGTCAGGGAACCCACCAGCCGGTGACGTCGAACAATGTGTGGGTACTCGCATTCGAGGTAATGCAGATGCTTCCATCAGTAGTTCCGACCGAAACCGAGTTGGCCATCGTGCCGCGGGCTGTTGCGTTGACCGATGACGTCTCGCTACGAGCGTTGCACGGTTCAACAGTGAGGAATCCGAAGGCAGTGGGTTGAACGATGGTGATCGTTCCGGTTACGGCTACCGCGTTCGATGGTGCAACAGGAAGTTCGATACGCGCATCACGACTGTGGCGCGGCCCCCAGCCACCGATTCCAAAGCGCGTATCGAGGAGTCGGGTCGGCGCGACCGGAACAAAACGGTGTCCGGTTCCCTCCTGGAATACCCCAGTGAGGTCGACGATAATGTCGACCGCTGAGGACGATGTCACACAGATCCGTCCCGATCGGTCTGAGCTGACAATCGCAGCACCAGCGACTGGCTCGTCGACCCCGTGATTGACACTTGACACAACTGGAAGCTCTCCATCGCATGGGTGCACGGTCACAAATCCGGGTTGCTCAGCATCGGTGGCTGTGATGGTCACAGCAACGGCGTCGGCGTCACTTGGCACCTCAACCTGCAGTGGAGTTCCCGCTGGGGCTCTGCGACTCAGCCTGGTATCGGCCAATCGCTGCGGTTCTGGCAACGGCGAGAATCTGAGGGACCCCTCGGGGCTAAATGCTCCCTGAAGATCGACGATGACATGGCCGGCTGCCGCCGTGAGCACACAGATGTCTCCAGTGGCGCTCAGGCCAACCATGGCGAGGGCGCCTCGGTCGGTGCCTGCATCGTGGTTCACCGTCGACGTGTCCGGAGCGGCGTCACCACAGGGAAATGCCGTCAGGAACCCCGGTTCGGATGTTCCAGTCGTGGTGACATTGACGGCTATTGCGGTGGTGCCCGGCGGCACGAAACCCGCCGTGGCAACTCGGACGATTCCTCCAGCCTGCTGGCGTTGGTTTGTCAAGCGGGTGTCGAGAATGCGGGTCGGGGCGAGACCGGTGAATCCGGATGGACTCCCGGCGGAGGATGTCGGTAGCGGAACCGGCGGTCCGCTGTGCTCGGTCGGAACCAAGCGTTCGGTGATGTCGGTCGCCATCAACAGATTGCGTGCTCGGTATCCGCTCGGAGAAAGGTGGATGCGGTCGCCCGATGAGAATCCGCCGGCGGTGTACGCCTCTGCCCAGTTCCATACAACGAGCTCTGGTCGCCTCGCCGCCACCTCGTCGAGGGCGGAATTCCAGCTGGTTTGGTAATCACGTCCAGAGGCTGCCGACCGAGTGATGTTGGCCCACCAGACTGTGTGACCCGGACCGATCTCATCGAGTAGGTGATCGATCGAGGCGACCTCGCAGTCGTGGTTGCCACCGCAGAGACCGGCATCGTTAACGCCGAGATTGACAACGACATTGGGGGCGTCCCACCCTTCGTCACGCCACTTTCGAATCCAGAGGCTCGAACGTGACCACTCCGGGGTTGCTAAGTGCCCGGTGCTGTATCCCATCCCGCCTCGAGCGCGAATCGGTCCCCAACCATTGTCGGCAAGCGCGTCGATGAGGTTCGGCGTGTAGGTCAAGGCCCCGAGGAGCACCGAATCGCCGATAACGGTGATGGGACCGAGCGGTCGATCGGTGGTGTCGTTGATGTATTGGGTGGGAACGACACCTGCTGCGTCCCCTGAATTCGACGGAATCAGCAGTGCGAAACAGGCCAGAAGGGCGAGTGCGAGCGCCACGGTGGTGACATTTCTCCCTTGGCGCACCCGTCCAACGCTATCTATGGTTCGTGCCCGGAGTCTGGCAGGATGCAGCGATGACCGCTTCGCCACCTGTGATCGTTTATACCGATGGAGCGTGTAGCGGCAACCCTGGACCGGGGGGATGGGCGTGGGCAGAAGCTCGCGAGGGAGGACGATGCTCCTCTGGTGGAGAAACAGCCACCACTAACCAGCGCATGGAATTATTCGCGGTGCTCGATGCGTTGCGGACGTGCACGACGGACGGTTGCGCCGTCCACATCGTCTCGGATTCGACATACGTCGTCAACTGTTTCCGCGATGGATGGTGGCGCCGGTGGCGGCAGAACGGCTGGGTGAACTCCCAACGTAAGCCCGTGGCAAATGTCGACCTGTGGGAGCCTTTAATTGATCTAGTCGAGTCGCAGTCGGTGACATTCGAGTGGGTGAAGGGTCACAGCGGTGACCCGATGAACGATCTGGTCGATCGGATGGCGGTGGAGGCGATCCCGTCTGGGTGACGGCACACCGACGTGTTTCCTCACTAGCGTTCTCACTGTGTCTGCTCGGTCGATTCGGGGTCTCGTCGCTCCTCTGCTCCTTACATCGTCGGCGTTCCTCGCTGCGATGGGGACGACATCTGACTCAATGGTTGAGGCGGCACCGGGTGCAACCAATGACATCGTCGGCTACTTGGTCGAAGGCACGGGCAACGGTCATGGCCGGGGGCTCAGCCAGTGGGGCGCCTACGGTTGGGCTGTTGAGCATGGGTGGACGTGGACACAAATTCTCGACCACTACTACGGCGGTACGGTTCCCGGCTCCATCAGTTTGGACTCGCGGGTGCAGGTGCGGCTCACCGATTGGGACGGTGCGTCGTGGATCGGCGTGACCTCAACATCAGCATCGGTCCGTTGGTCCGGGGCCTCGGGCCAGTCGGGGGGCTCGTATCGGTCCATACGGGTGACAGAGACATCGCCGAACACCTTTGAAGTCTCATCGAGTTCTGCTGCTGCGTGCCCTGGGACCTCTGCGCTGACGGTTCCTGATGGGCCGCTGTCGAATGGGGTGCGAGATTCCGACGATGTTCGCCTAGTGCAGACATTTCTCACTGCATTCGGCTACGCGCCGGGCGGCACAGACGGTTGGTTCGGCAACCAGACGGAATCGTCGCTTCGGGCGTTCCAGTACGACTACTCATTGCCAGTTGATGGTGTCTGGGATAGCAACGATGCAGATCAAGCACGGGCGGTGATCGCGTCAGCGACAAGTGATGTCGGATGGGCAGTCGTCGCTAGTCAAGTGACAGGGCCGCTTACCGTGTCGACAACCGTTGACGAGTCGGGCAGTTCCTCAGGAGAGGTGTTGGGTCTGTGCTCATCAAGCGGCACGGTCACGCACTATCGCGGGACGCTCGCGCTGGTTGATACCACTGGGGGTAACCGTGTCGTCAACGATGTGTCAGTCGAGAATTACCTGCGGGGCGTAGTGCCGCGTGAGGTATCTGCCTCGTGGGGTGACCGGGCGGATGGTGCTGGCATCAATGCGTTACGTGCACAGGCGGTGGCGGCACGCTCATACGGTGTGGCGCAAAGCCGATATGCCTATGCCAGCACCTGTGATACGTCGTCCTGTCAGGTCTATGGCGGCGCCGCCACCCGAGTCACTGCTTCAAGCGGAGCCGCAACGTCATTGGAGGCGTCGCAGACCGACACTGCGATTCGCGACACAGCTGGAGTTGTTCGTGTGTGGGCACCCGAGAATCTCGCAGGGAGGCCGGCGGGAGGCATCGTGTCCACGGAGTTCTCCGCCTCAAATGGCCCTCGAACAGCCGGGGGTGACTTTCCTAGCGTGATCGATACGGGCGATTCGGTGTCATTGAATCCGAACCATCGTTGGACACGGCTCATTTCTCTGGATGCTCTGCGCTCCAACTACGCGGGTATCGAACCAGCTCAGGTGACGACCGTGATCGACCCGGATTCACGCTACGAGGGGGTGTATGCGAACTGTGTGCGCCTTGCAGCATCGTCAGCTGACAACTGTTCAAGCGGTAGCGCGAGCTACGTCACCGCTTGGGCATTCCGCAACGCCTTCGGGTTGCCGTCGCCCGGCTTCACGTTGACGCCCGTGCTGAGAGAGGTCGCCGTTGAGAGCTCACTGTGGTTCATCGGAGATTCCGTAGGTGAGAGCATCGCCTCCTCGGGCCAAGAATTGCCCATGCTCATCGGAGAGTCGTTTGCCGAAACAGGCTTCGACTCGTTGTCGAGCCGTAGAACACAGGGCGGCTCCGTGCAACCCGACGGTGTGAGCGCAGCAGCT
>JBDQKN010000161.1:0-4972 GCA_040263235.1 Ilumatobacteraceae bacterium | reverse complement strand
CCGTGAGATCGTGTTCCAAACCTGAGATCCCAGCACGCCCGTGAGCAATTCCGGCGACGTCCAACGCACGGGAAATTTCGTCGCAGCGATCATCGGCTGCAACCACGGCTACCGATCCTCGGCCGAGTTCGTCGACCATTTGGCTCACAGCAGCGACCATCCCCGCAGCGAGATCGCCAACGGCGATAATCGACGGCTCTGCATCGCCGATGCGGACCGAGCTGGGTGCTCGAAGCCCAGGAGCCGCTGCTGCCATCACACGATCCGCAAGGGCCATGATCTGTGCGGGTATCCGGTATCCAACCGACAGGCCAATCACTCGCGAAGGTCGCCGATCGGGGAGGTGAGCGAGCACCTCAGACCAGTCGGCCGGGGCGAAGGGGCCTGTCGCCTGAGCAATATCACCAACGATTGTGACTGAACCATTCAAGGACCGACGCGCCACCATCTTCAGCTCCATGGGAGTCAGATCCTGGACTTCGTCGACGACGATGTGCCCATAGGTGCGGACTTCATCGGTGTCGTCGACTCGGCCGGACCGACCGGGCTTCGGTCCGAGAGCTTCCCTCGCATCGTCGAGTAGGGCGACGTCGGCCTGTGTCCACACAACCTCGTCAACGGATGCAGAGCGAGGGCGATAGAGCAGCCGAACCGCGTCGTCGTCGAACGCTCGACCAGATGCTGATCGCAACAGTGCCCTCGAGCCAAAGAGGTCGTGGAGCAGTTCCGCGGGGGTCAGCACCGGCCACATCCGCTCGAGCGCCTCTCTCATCTCTGGCAGAAGTCTGACGGCCGATCGGACATCGTCTGGATCGCAGTCCCCATCGCGCCAGGTGGCGGCCAATGATGCCCACACCTCGGATTCAAGTTGACGACGAGCCAAATTGTGGCGACGGTGGCGTCGCCGAGTGGCTCGGACGATCCGCTCGGACTCTTCGGCTCGCAGGCGGACGTAGCCAGACCGGAAGGGCAGGACCAGATCTGAACGCAGCGGACGTTCTCGGTCGCGGACCGCGCGGTCGATTACCTCCGACATCAGCGGCGAGCCTTTGACCCTTGCGACATCGGCGTCCTCGGGTCCACGAACCGTCACGTCTGGCACGAGGTCCGCAAGAACCACCTGAGCGATACCGGCCTCCCCGAGCGAGGGAAGCACCCGTTCGATGTATCGAAGGAACACACGGTTCGGTCCAATGACCAGCACACCTTGATCCTCAAGGGGGAACCGATGGGTATACAGCAGGTACGCCGCCCGGTGAAGTGCCACGACGGTCTTGCCGGTGCCAGGTCCGCCCTGAACCACCAAAACCCCAGACTGAGGCGATCGAATGATCTCATCCTGCTCCGCCTGAATAGTTGCAACAATGTCGCCGAGGCTGCCGGTGCGACCACGCTCCAGAGAGGCGATCAGCGTGCTGTAACCACGGAGGCCATGGCCTGATTCCAGACCTTCATCATCGCCAACTCCTAGGTGGCCCTCGCCGAACAGTTCGTCCTCAAGTCCGAGTAGCGAGCGTCCTTCAACCGCGAAATGTCGTCGGCGACTCAGACCCATCGGGTCGCGCCCGGTCGCCCGGTAGAACGGCTCGGCGACTGGCGCCCGCCAGTCGACCACGACCGGTTCACGGTCCTCATCCGCGACCGCGAGTCGGCCGATGTGGAAACTCTCGACACCGTCGACATCAGGAGCGACACGATCGATGCGCCCAAAGACGAGCGCTGCATCGCCAAGGTCGAGCTCGACCAGTCGCTTGACCAGATTCTCATCCACCGCGTTGCGCTCAAACCGAGCTTGAAACGTCCCGCCAAGGTCTGCCTCATGCATCTGCCGCATGCGCCATGCCGCAGCTCGACTTGTCTCTAGACAGTCGTAGGCATGATCGATATACGCCTGTTCAGCGGCGAGATCGGGGTGGTTCTGGCTCATCGTCGAAAGGACGCCGGCCCGGTGAGACACCCATGGGGGTGCCCCCGTCCGGCCTATTTGGGGGTCCGAGGAGCCTATCGGCCGGCGATAGCGTCCACCCTCTCCGATGTCCGATGAACCGTGCCCTCCTATGACCAACGAACCGCCGTTCCTCGCCGCCGCCTCTGGTCGCCACGCCAGGCACACGCCGGTCTGGTTCATGCGGCAAGCTGGCAGAAGCCTCCCCGAGTACCGAGAGGTCCGCGGCCCGGGTTCGATTCTCGACGCGATCGCCCGACCAGAGACCGCAGCCGAGATCACCCTTCAACCCGTTCGGCGTCACCATGTCGATGCAGCGGTTCTCTACAGCGACATCGTGGTGCCGGTGCATGCAGTGGGATTTGGTATCGATGTAGCGCCAGGCACCGGGCCAGTCGCAGAACAACCCTTGCGATCCTCTGATGACCTCAAACGACTCCGCCCCCTGGAAGCTGGTGATGTCGATCACGTCTCGTCCACGGTCGACATCCTGGTTCGCGAACTCCCCGAACAGGTTCCGCTCCTTGCCTTCGCCGGGGCGCCCTTCACCGTCGCCAGCTATCTAATCGAGGGAGCGCCTAGCCGGACGTACCGTCATACCAAAGCGTTGATGCATACAAATGAACCTCTGTGGCACGCGATCCTCGATCGACTTGCAGGTTCAGCCATTGAGTTCATCTCGACCCAACTCTCCCACGGAGCCCGCGCCTTCCAGCTCTTTGATTCATGGGCTGGCGCACTGTCGGTGGCCGACTATCGGAAATTCGTTCTTCCCCACTCGGTCCGGGTGTTCACCGAGTTGTCAGAACGCCATCCCGCAGTTCCCGGAATCCACTTTGGTATCGGCTGCGATCATCTACTCGAATCGATGTACGAGGCTGGACCTCGAGTGCTCGGACTTGACTGGCGCACCCCGATCCAGTCCGCTCGTCGTCGAATCGATTCAAATCTGGTGGTTCAAGGCAACCTCGATCCAGCGCTGGTGCTGGCAGGACACGACCCAGCCATCGAAGGGTCGGCGGCGGTGGTTGCAGACAATGCAGGCCACCCCGGTCACATCTTCAATCTGGGTCACGGTGTGCAACCCGAATCAGATCCGGAGGTGCTCACTGCCGTCGTCGAGCACGTTCACACGATCACCGCTCGTGGCGTCACCGAGTCGAACTCGCTGGGATCATGATGACATGAGCTTCACAATGTCGCCCCACACCGCCGTCCTGCTGATGGCCTACGGCACCCCACGTCACCGGGACGAGATCGAGCCGTATTACACCGATATCCGTCGCGGCCGTCCACCGACACCGGAGGCACTCGACGATCTCATCGCTCGCTATGAGGCCATCGGAGGACTCTCCCCGCTTGCCGAGTTAACCGAGGCTCAAGCTGCAGGACTCCAGTCAGCTCTCGACGCGGCATCGCCTGGAACCCATCGAGTGTTCCTCGGCCTAAAACACGCCGATCCCAAAATCGAGACCACCGTGGCTGAGATCGCCGAACAGGGTTTCACAAGGATTGTCGGCTTGGTGCTCGCACCCCATCACTCGTCGTACTCGATTGGGCAGTACCTCGATCGCACACGAACGGCGGCCGAACCATTCGGGATCGAGGTCGACGGGATCGACTCGTGGGCCGTTGAACCCGCCTTTCTGACCTTCATCGCTCATGACCTTCGCGCCCGACTCGCAGACATGCCCGAACGCACACACGTGGTGTTCACAGCGCACTCTCTGCCTCAGAGAATCATCGATAGTGGCGACCCCTACCCGGAAGAACTTCGATCTACCGCTCAGGCCCTCGCCGAACTCCTCGATCTCGACGAGGGCGAGGATTGGTCGATCGCCTGGCAGAGCGCTGGCCGGACTCCTGAACCCTGGATCGGACCCGATATCGGTGTGTTCATCGACGATCTCGCCGCCAAAGGCCAGCACGCAGGGGTCATCGTAAGTGCAGTGGGGTTTGTCGCCGACCACCTTGAAGTGCTCTACGACCTCGACATCGAGGCTCGCCAGCGAGCTGAGGCGCTCGGTCTTGCCTTTGGGCGCACCGCCTGCGTCAACGACGACTCCGATGTGATGGCTGCGTTGGCACAACGCGTGCTTGCCACCGGGACCACCGCGACGTGACCGCGACGGTGACGGTCATCGGCGCTGGTATCACCGGCCTCGCTGCTGCCCGCCACCTGGCCGACCTCACCACCGGCCGCGAAGTCAACATCGAGGTCCGTGAGGCGTCAGACTCACTTGGCGGTCGGATCAGGACGTCTGCATTTGCAGGACGTTCAGCCGTTGACGAGGGGCCCGACGCGTTCTTGGTGAGGATGCCAGCCGCCATACAACTCGCTCGTGACGTCGGCCTCGACCAACGGATCGTCGCTCCAAGTGATGCGAGGGCGGCGATCTGGCATCACGGCCTGAGACCAATTCCAACCGGGGTGCTCCTCGGGGTCCCTACCTCGCTGACGGCAATCGCTCGAAGTGGGCTGTTGTCACCCCTCGGCATGGCCCGCGCCGGACTCGATCTGATCCGGCCGAGCACGTCCGACGACCATGATTCGATCGGCAGATGGGTTCGTTCTCGATTCGGAAACGAGGTCCACGATCGCCTCGTCGATGCCCTCGTCGGGAGCATCTATGGCGCCGACACCGATGACTTCTCGATCGCAGCTGTTCCCCAACTAGCCGCGCTCGCGGCACGAGGTCGCAGTGCTCTCCTGTCAGGGCGTGCCATCGCCCGCTCGACTCCGGCAACAACAGGACCGATTTTCGGAGCCCCCGCCGGTGGTCTGTCTGAACTCGTAAGCGCTGTCGCTGATGACCTAATGGTTCGTCATGGTGATCGAGCCACGATCACCACGTCGGCCCCTGTGCACCAGATAGCTCCCGACCGGCACCAGTGGAGAGTTGACGATGATCTCGTCGACGCGGTCATCGTGGCAGTGCCCGCGGAGGCGGCGGCCGGCATGATCGGTGGCCAAGCAGCCTCTGGTCTCGGCGCTCTCAACACCTGCGATGTGGCCATGGTGACGAT
>JBDQKN010000160.1:0-4977 GCA_040263235.1 Ilumatobacteraceae bacterium | reverse complement strand
TGGTCACGGGGTGGGTGAGGCGTTGAACCTGGCTGCGATCGAGGAATCGCGCAAGCGCGGCGCCTAGAATGTCAGCCTCACGAGCCGGTCGAGTCGCGAGGCAGCGAATCGGCTGTATCAGCGGCTCGGCTTCGAGCCATATGAAACGAATCTCTACCGATTCGTACTCTGATCACCAGGAGCACCTGGTGACGGCTCTCCTAGTGAGTGTGCCGTAGAGCACTGCGTCGTAGGTGAGTACGGGGAGCAGTACATGGGCGGGGATGATCCCCCTGACCACGGCGGCGAATTTCGAGCGAACCGGCGGAGTGCGATGAGGCGACGCTCGGTCATGGTCGGGGTATTCCAATATCTACGCCGAATGAATGACCGGTTACCGTTCGGTCGTGGTTGGGGCCGGGACAGCGATCAACGTCGTTGCCGTGCTGTGTGGCGCCGGCATCGGCGTTCTGGTGGGGGACCGGCTTCCCGAACGCACCCGCTCGACGGTGACCGATGGGTTGGGCCTCATCACCTTGGTGGTTGGTGCGCTCAATGTCATGAGTATCGGCGACAGCGCATTTGGTGATGCCGTCGGAGACGAGTGGACGCTGATCGTGGTGCTCGGGGCCGTGGTACTCGGAGGGATCATCGGGTCGCTCCTCGGTATTGAAGCCGGCCTCGAACGATTTGGCGGATGGCTCCAGTCGAGGTTGGCGCGCGATGAGTCAGGCCCGGCTCGAGCGCGGTTCATCGAGGGGTATGTCAGCGCCTCACTGTTGTTCTGCGTTGGACCATTGACGATTCTCGGCTCGATCAGTGATGGTCTTGGAACCGGGATCGATCAACTCGTGTTGAAGTCGTCCCTTGATCTGTTCGCAGCAATGGCCTTCGCTGCCTCACTCGGAATAGGGGTGGCCGCATCGGCCATCACCGTGGTGGCGGTGCAAGGTCTGTTGACGGTGCTCGGCGTGATCTTTGGATCGTTTATGCCCGCTTCGTTGATTGCGGCCATGACTGCTGCAGGTGGTGTGTTGCTTCTCGGGATCGGCCTCCGGCTGCTTCAGGTTCGTCGAGTGCCCGTGGCCGACATGCTTCCAGCGCTGATTCTGGCTCCGATCATCACCATCACCGTCGAACTGATTCGCTGAGATCGGCATCCCGAGGGGCTGCTACGGTCCGAGGCGACATCACCGAATGAGGGGGGTTCATGATGGCGGAGATCAAGGGAATCTGCGATCCGCGTTTCGAGCGGATGAGGGAGATCCTGTCGGCAAATCTTGACTCGGGTGCCGATATCGGCGCGTCGGTCGCAGTGGTGCTCGGTGGCGAACTCGTCGTCGATATGTGGGGCGGCCATGCGGAACCCGGCCGCGATCGCGAGTGGGAGCAGGACACGATCGTCAACGTGTGGTCGACGACCAAGACGATGATGGCGTTGTCGGCGCTGATGTTGATCGATCGTGGGTTGATCGATCCCGATGCACCGGTGGCGCAGTATTGGCCGGAGTTCTCGCAGAACGGTAAGGAGGGGGTGCTGGTGAGGCACCTTCTCGGTCACACCTCTGGGGTTTCAGGATGGGCCCAGCCAGTGACGCTCACCGATCTCTACGACTGGGAGGTGAGCACCGCAAAGTTGGCAGCACAGGCGCCATGGTGGGAGCCAGGCACGTCAAGTGGGTATCACGCTCTGAATCAGGGGCATCTCGTTGGCGAGGTGATCCGCCGGGTGACGGGTCAGCGGCTGGGGGAGTTCTTCGCAGCTGAAGTGGCCGGGCCGCTCGGCATCGACTTCCACATCGGGTTGGCTGAGAGCGAATTCGATCGCGTCGCAACACTGACCCCGCCGCCCCCTCCTCCGTGGGATCTCACTGCGCTCGATCCGGAGATGGTGGTGGTGAAGACCTTTACCGGTCCGGTGGCCTCCGTGCAGGCTGTGTCGACACCCGAGTGGCGCAAGGCCGATATCGGGGCGGCGAACGGACATGGCAACGCTCGCTCGGTGGCCTTAGCGCAATCCGCTATCAGCCATGGGGGACTGGCACGGGGTCAACGCTTGCTGTCGAGTGACGCAATCGAGGAGATCTTCCGAGTCCAGGCCGACGGAACCGATCAGGTGTTGATGGTGCCGGTGAAGTTTGGGATGGGCTTTGGTCTGCCAAATGAGACTGTCCCGCACTTGGCTGATCGGAAGATCTGCTTCTGGGGTGGATATGGCGGTTCGCAGATTGTGAACGACCTCGACAATGAGATGACTGTCACGTATGTGATGAATCGGATGGATGAGGGTCTGCTTGGGGACGTGCGAGGCCAATCGCTCGTCGCTGCAGCACTTGACGTCGTCGCCTAATCCACACGGCGGCACAGCGGACGCGGAACAGCCCGGCCACACAGCGAGGGGAGCCGTGGGCCGGGCTGTTGAACGCCGTGATCGGGGGGGATCAGGCGAGGACGGTACGGCGGCGCAGCCCGAGGCTGAGACCTGCACCAACAATCATCATTCCGCCGGCAACAAGGGCGATATCAGTTGAGCTGAAACCGGTGGCTGGCAGCAGCGACGGTGGCAGCAGCACGGCGTCAATGACGTGGACCACGCCGTTGCAGGCCTCGAGGTCGGTTGCCGTGACATTGACGGTGCCGTTGAGAACGACCCCTCCGTCGACCACCGCAATCTCGATGTCTGAGCCCTCGAGAGTGGTTGCGGAGTCGAGTTCGACAACGTCAGCTGCCATGACGGTTCCGGCCACGACGTGATACGTGAGGATGCTGGTGAGCAGTTCTGTATCGGCGAGCAGTTCTGCGGCGGTGATGCCGAGCGCGTCGAGTGCGTCGGCGATGGCGTCATTGGTCGGAGCGAAGACCGTCGTCGGGTCGTCGGTGCACTCATCGAAGGGGCCGACGAGGTCGGCAGCGGAAAGGGCTGCGACGAGCGTCGTGAAGTCGGCGTTACCTGAAGCGATCTCGACGATCGTGTCATCAGCGGCCGAGACTGAACCGCTGACGGCGAGCGCTGCGATCATGGTGCCGGAGGCGACGATGGCCTTGAGCGACTTTTTCATGGGGGATGTCCTTTCGGGGGTGAGAGGTGGTTCTCAATCGGTTGCTGAAACGTAGGGGACAAATTTGGTCTGGGCGACTCGTGCACACAATTAGTGATAAATGTCCTACTGATTCAGGCAGAGCGTTGTCGGGTGACGAGTGCCACCCCTGAAACGGCGACCACGAAGCCGACGATCGCGGCGACGCCCAGTCGTTCCCCAAAGAGAACTGCCCCCTCAATCGCCGAGAGGGCCGGGAACAAGAAGAACAGACTCGACACGCTCGCAGCGGCCTTGTGGCGCAGCAGCCACAGCATCGTGAGCACGGCAACAATTGAGAGCACCCCGACAGACCAGACAAGTGACCAGATGGTGGTGGCAGTGAAGGCAATTGCCGTTCGTCCGCTGGCCACTGCAAGGGCAGCCAACACCAGGGATGAGGCTCCAAACTGTGACACGGTTCCCCACAGCATCGGCACCTCGGCGCATCGCCGCCGCTGCACCACCGTCCCTGCCGACATGCCGAGCGTCGCGACGAATCCGATACCGACGGCACCTATCGGAATGATCAGGCCGGAATCGGTGAGGTTGCCAGCCACCACAGCCACGACGCCAACGAAACCCAGCACGACGCCAATCCATTGTCTGGCGACCAGGCGCTCGCCGAGCAGTGGACCCCCTACAACCGCTGTGACAACAGGGTGGAGGCCACCGATCAACGCACTCACCCCCGCTGGAAGCCCGAGGTCGATCGCAATGAACACGCCACCCAGATAGGTCGCGTGTATTCCGAGCCCCGACAGCATCGACCACATCAATCCGATTCGATTCGGCCGTGGCGCCCTCGTGACCAATGCGATCGCTGCGAGGACAGCACCCGCGATTGCCAACCGCACTGCCAGGAACATGAGTGGGTCAGCGTCACGCGTTGCGTAGCGAGCGACGACGAAGCCGGTACTCCAGAGCACCACGAACACGGCCGGCGCAATGCCGGCAAGTGACCCGGCAGTCCGGTCAGTCACGTGCGGTGTTCCGCTCAACCGAGGAGAACTGGAGCGAGTCGCCGCCACTCGGCATCAGGCATTCGTGACCGATCATCAGTGAGCACTTGAACGCACACATGGTCGGCGCCAGCCGCATGATGTTCGGCGACTCGAGCTGCGATCTGTTCCTCTGTGCCCCAGGCGACGATGGCATCTACTAGACGGTCGCTGCCGCCATTGGCCCAGTCCGACTCGTCGAATCCGCTGCGTGCCAGGTTGTTGTAGTAATTGGGCAGGCCGAGGTAGATCTTCATACCCGCCCGGGCGATGCGCCGTGCTTCTGTGGGATCGCTCGACAGCACCACCATCTGCTCAGGTGCGAGCAGCGCGTCAGATCCCATCGACTCCCGTGCCATCGCAGTGTGGTCAGGAGTAGTGAAGTACGGATGTGCGCCGTTGGCTGCAGTGGCCGAGAGCTCAAGCATCTTTGGCCCAAGCGCGGCGAGTACCCGGCCGGGATCGCCTTCCGGGGGAACTGCCATAAACATGGCCTCGTCCATGCGTCGCAGGTACTCGACCATGTACGAGTAGGGCTTGGAATAGTCGTGTTTGCGCACGCCGGCCACGAGGTGTCCATGGCTTACCCCCAGACCGAGGAGGAACCGGTTGGGGAATGCCTCGGCGAGAGTCTTCTGCCCGGCGGCCATAGTCATCGGGTCACGTGCGTAGATATTCGCGATCCCGGTGGCGAGCGGGAGCCGATCGGTGGCCGACAACAGCACCGCTGCGGAGGCGAACGGGTCCCTTCCGACGGCCTCTGCAAGCCAGAGGGCGCCATAACCAAGTTCGTCGATGATCCGAGCCGCCCGCTTGGCCTCAGGCGTTGGAAGGGCATCGATACCCCCGTACCAGATGCCGACTCGACCGATGTCCACTGTGGGCGTACTCATGAGATCTGTCTAGCCGACATCACTGCT
>JBDQKN010000159.1:0-5043 GCA_040263235.1 Ilumatobacteraceae bacterium | reverse complement strand
GTACGGGTATCGGCCAGTGTCGCCGATGTAGACGTAATCCTCTGTCGGCATCAGGTCGAAGAGCGCTCGGGCAACAGTCAACCCACCGAAGCCCGAGTCGAAGATTCCGATCGGTCGCTCCACGGCCGGAACGCTAGCGATCTCAATCCACCTGCATGATGCAGGGTCAGAAGTAGATGATCTTCTCGGCTGCTGCCTCGGCGGCGTCGAGGTCGTCGGTGTACGCACCGGTGGACAGGTATTTCCACCCTCCATCGCACACGATGAACACGATTGTGCCCGACTCGATCGAGCTTGCGACTTTGGCCGCCCCCGCAAGAGCGGCGCCTGCTGAGATACCAGCGAAGATGCCGCACTCGGAAACAAGCCGCCGGGTCCACTCGATTGACTCACGTGGCCGGACGACGCGCTTGCGGTCGAGCAGTTCGAAGCCGTTCCAGTTGTCGAAAACCGGCGGGATGTATCCATCGTCGAGGTTTCGTAGGCCTTCGACGTTCTCACCCAGAGGCGGCTCGATGGCCACGATCTGGATGTCTGGATTGCGCTCTTTCAGGAAACGGCCCGTGCCCATCAGCGTGCCGGATGTACCTAGCCCAGCGACGAAATGGGTGATCTCGGGAAGGTCACGCCAGATCTCGGGACCCGTGCTCTCGTAATGGGCTCGCGGATTTGCGTCGTTGCCGTACTGATAGATGAAGCACCACTCAGGATGCTCAGCAGCCATTTGGGTGGCTCGACGCACAGCCCCGTTCGAGCCCTCGCCGCCAGGGGTGAGAATGACCTCGGCCCCCATGATCTCGAGCATTTGTCGTCGTTCAATAGAGACCGATTCCGGCATGAGGATCTTGATCGGATATCCCTTGAGCCTCGCGATTGCGGCGAGGGCGATCCCGGTGTTGCCCGAACTCGGCTCGATAATGGTCTGACCTGGACTGAGTTTGCCGTCTTTCTCGGCCGCCTCGATCATGGCCTTTGCGATGCGATCCTTCACCGAGCCGAACGGATTCTGCATCTCCAGCTTGGCGATGATTCGAACGTTGGGGTTGGGCGACAGGTTCGACACGTCGACCATCGGCGTATTGCCGATCAGATCGAGAACGCCGGCGTTCACCGCTGGCGGGAGCGGCGCCATGGCCGCTTCGAGCATCGAATGCATAGTCCGAACAACCTCCCGACAGGAGAGTGTATTCCGATAAATCCGATTCGGCTAGTCGTATTTAGGATTCAGCGTGCAGTTCAGGGCTGATAGGTGCCGAAAACCTCGCGGAGTGCGTCGCTCACCTCGCCGAGCGTTGCTCCGGCAAGCAGCGCATCCTTCATGGGATAGAGCAGGTTGCCACTCCCCCGAGCCGCCTCCGTCAACGACTCAAGCCGGGCTCCGACAGTTGCCATATCGCGATCAGCCTTGAAGGCGGCCAGCCGAGCCTTCTGGGCTGGTTCGAGTGCAGGGTCGATCGGAAACACATCGGGTTCAGGCTCTGAATCCACCTCGAAACGATTGAGGCCGACGATCACCCGCTCATCATCATCAATGGACTTCGTGTAGTCGTAGGCCGCCTGTTCGATCTCATCCTGCTGGAAGTGAGCCTCGATGGCCTCGACAGCTCCGCCCATCTCATCGATGCGTTCTATGTATTCCCACGCCAATCGCTCGACATCATCGGTCATCGTCTCGACCAAATAGGAACCAGCGAGCGGATCAGGGGTGTCGGTCACGCCTGCCTCGTATCCGATGATCTGCTGGGTGCGCAGGGCCAGACGAGCGGCATGCTCCGTCGGCAGGGACAAGGCTTCGTCAAACCCATTGGTATGCAGCGACTGGGTTCCGCCCATCACTGCAGCAAGAGCTTGGAGTGCCACACGGACGACGTTGTTCACAGGCTGCTGAGCCGTGAGTGTTGAACCTCCGGTCTGGGTGTGGAACCGGAGCATTGCCGACCGAGGGTCGCGGGCACCGAACCGCTCCGTCATGACCGTATGCCAAATCCGACGACTGGCCCTGAACTTTGCGACCTCCTCGAAGAAGTGGTTGTGCCCATTCCAGAAGAACGACAGTCGCGGGGCGAAGTCGTCAACGTCGAGTCCTGCATCGACCGCAGCCTGCACATAGGCAATCGCATTAGCGATCGTGAAAGCGATCTCCTGCACCGCTGTTGAACCGGCCTCCCGGATGTGGTAGCCCGAGATCGAAATCGTGTTCCACTTCGGGATGTGCTCCGAGCAATAACCGAAAATGTCGGTGATGATTCGCATCGACGGTTTCGGTGGGTACACGTAGGTGCCGCGGGCGATGTACTCCTTGAGCAGGTCGTTTTGAATGGTGCCTGAGATCTGCTGGGATGACACGCCCTGTTCCTCGGCCACGATCTGGTACATCAACAGCAAGATCGCCGCTGTCGAGTTGATAGTCATGGAGGTTGACACCTTGTCGAGCGGAATTCCTGAAAGCAGCGTCCGCATGTCGTCAAGGGAATCGATTGCAACTCCAACCTTGCCAACCTCGCCCTCGGCCCGCGGGTGATCGGAGTCGTACCCCATCTGGGTGGGTAGATCGAAGGCACAGCTGAGTCCCGTCTGGCCTGCGGCCAGGAGGAATTTGAAGCGCTCGTTGGTGCTGGCGGCGTCACCGAACCCCGAGTACTGGCGCATCGTCCAAAGCCGACCCCGATACATCGACGGGTACACGCCTCGGGTGAACGGCGATTCGCCCGGTAGTCCGAGCGCACTGGCCGGATCCCATTCTGCGAGGTCGTCCGCTGTATAAAGCGGTCGAACCTCTATTCCAGAGTCCGTGGTACGCACGCCGTCATCAGCCATCGGCACAGCGTAGGCGCCGACCCCAGCGCAGTCCTCAGGCAGCGGCGATCACAGCGGCCTCCATCCGCCATTCCGGTCGAGCGAGGGCGGGAACGGTCAGCAGAGTGGAGGCGGCAAGGTGGCCGTTGAGTGCCAGATCACGTGCCGCCATCACCACCGACAAATCCTCCCCCATCACCACGTAGGTGGTGACGGATACGACATCCGACATTTCCAATCCACCCCCGTGCAGGATCGATTCGATATTGGCCCACACCACGGCGGCCTGGTCGGCGAGCGAAGCGGGAACTGAACCGTCGCTCGCGACCGGAACCACCCCAGAGCTATGGACCCATCGAGTTGCGCCCGTGACGGAGACGCCATGTGCATAGGCCGCCGGTGGGGCCGACATCGATGGTGGGAGGATAGGTGTGACCACTGACATGGGACGATGTTTCCACGCCTCACCGCCGCGTCGATGCATCGTCGAACGGATGACTAGGGTTTTGCGCATGGCAATCGACGACCAGCCGATCATCTCGTTCCACCCCGAAGCATTCGAAGATCTCGAAGAGGAACGTGCTCACCGTAAGGCCAAGTTGGCAGGTGCGCTGCGCATCTTCGGGCGTCTCGGATTCGGGGAAGGGGTTGCCGGGCACATCACGGTCCGTGACCCCATCATGACCGACCACTTCTGGGTCAATCCGTTCGGCAAGAGTTTCCGCCACATGCGTTCGAGCGATCTGCTCCTCGTCAGCCATGAAGGCGACATCGTGGTCGGCGATATGCCCGTCAACCGCGCCGCATTCGTGCTCCACTCGGCGATTCACAAGTCACGTCCCGACGTGATCGCCGCGGCGCACTCGCATTCCACCTACGGGAAGGCATTCGCGTCGCTCGGTATTCCGCTCGCCCCCATCACTCAGGACTCATGCGCGTTCTACGGCGACCACACCGTGATCTCCGAGCAGGGTGGTGCGGTGGTATTCGAGATGGAAGCTGGCCTCGAGTTCGCCTCAAAGTTCCCCACTGGCAAAGCTGCTATCCATCAGAACCACGGTCTGTTCACCGTTGGCCAGACCGTTGACGAAGCAGCATTCTGGTTTGTCACCATGGAACGCAACTGTCAGGTTCAGCTCGCCGCTATGGCAGCCGGCAAGCCGATCGAGATCCGTGACGAGTACGCCCAGTACACCTTTGAACAGACCGGTCATCACCTTGCCGGTTGGTTCAGTTTCCAGCCACTCTGGCAGGAGATCTGCGCCACCGATCCCGAACTCTTCGACTGACGACCCCGGTGCCGCGCCGGCGTCTGCCCGCTGAGGGGCTCTTCGCCATTTCGGCGTTGTCGCAATACATCGGTGCTGCGATTGCGGTGTCGGTTTTCGATCGCGTCGCTGCTCAAACAGTCGGATGGCTCCGCGTCGTAGGGGCAGCACTTGCGCTCGGCGTCGTTGCGCGGCCAAACCCGCGGGGCTGGTCCCGTGAGCGACTACTTGGGGCCACCATCTTCGGCCTCGCAACAGCACTCATGAACGTGCTCTTCTACCTCGGTATCTCCCGTATCGATCTCGGCAAAAGCGTCGCCATCGAATTCATCGG
Organism: Ilumatobacteraceae bacterium; assembly: GCA_040263235.1. Lineage (GTDB taxonomy): Bacteria > Actinomycetota > Acidimicrobiia > Acidimicrobiales > Ilumatobacteraceae > Casp-actino5. Next base: position 645 of record JBDQKN010000159.1, on the reverse strand, counting down.
ACCCGTTGCGGTTGCGGCTGCAACCACCCGTTCGGTCCGCAACTGGCTCGCCCTCGTCGGCGCAATGGCAGGTGTGGCCGTACTCGGTGGCGTTGAGATCGGCCGCGAGCCCCTTGGCGTGCTGTTCATCCTCGGGGCATCAGCATGTTGGGCCGCCTACATCGTCATCGGTGCCAAGGTGGCCAACGTCAACGCGGGTGTCGATGGGTTGGCAATCGGGCTTGCCATCGGGGCAGTAGCGCTCATGCCGATAGGGGCCCCATGGAGTGGGCCGGTGTGGGTTTCGCCGGGTCTTCTGCTCGCCTGCCTCGCCACCGGAGTCTTCTCGAACGCCATCGGCTACGGCATTGATCAGCATGTTCTCCGTTGGGTGTCAGTCCGGCGATTCTCGGTGCTGCTCGCCCTGCTGCCGGTTACCGCGGCGTTGGTCGGGTGGGTTGCCCTTGATCAACAACCGAGGGGTATCGACATCATTGGCATAGCGATGGTCCTGGTGGCAGTCACGGTTCAGGAGCGGGACCTCGCAACAGATCCGAGCGAGCCCTGATCAACTCAACTCAGTGATCGTCGACCCACGGGGCACACAGCCCGTCGAGGTCGCGAACCTGAATGCGATCCCGGTTCTCCCAGGTGACTGGGTTCGAG
>JBDQKN010000158.1:0-5050 GCA_040263235.1 Ilumatobacteraceae bacterium | reverse complement strand
GTGTTGCACGGGTTGCGGAGGCGACCATGAATGGCGTGATTGCACTCGTGCATGCCGACGAACTCGATCACCTCGATCGTCGCGAGCGGAACTACGACCGTGTTGACATCACCGACGGCGTGCGGCTCCTTGAGGATGGTGCGTGGCAGCACGGCCATGACCGTGTTGTCACCTATGTCCCTCGGCAGGTCGCACTCGATGTGTACATCGATGGTAGGGATCGTGGCCGTGCCGGAATCGAGATTCGATACTGGGATTTGGTCAACAATGCTTTTGATGCCCTGTTACCCGGGCAGGGCGACCGCTTCCGAGCATCGACTCCGAGCCCCGACGTTCCGGTGGTCGACGTGTCGCGGGTGGATTCTCCGAGGACATCATGAGTGGCCAGACCGCTGCAGTCCCCGACGAGCGGCTGACCGTTGTATCTGAATTCGCTCCAGCAGGCGACCAGCCTGCAGCAATCGAATCGCTGTCTGCCGGCATCGAGACGGGTGAGCGATTCCAGACCTTGCTTGGAATCACCGGTTCTGGAAAGTCGGCAACCATCGCCTGGACGATCGAACGGGTCCAACGTCCAACGTTGATCCTTGCCCCGAACAAGTCGCTTGCCGCTCAGTTGGCGCAGGAAATGCGCGAGTTCTTCCCGAACAACCGGGTTGAGTACTTCGTCTCGTACTACGACTATTACCAGCCGGAGGCTTACATACCGTCAAGCGACACCTTCATTGAGAAGGACTCGTCAATCAACGATGAGATTGATCGGCTCCGTCACTCGGCGACAGCAGCCCTGCTGACACGGCGCGACACGATCGTGGTCGCCTCGGTTTCATGTATTTACGGAATGGGATCTCCCGATGAGTATCGAGGGCAGTTACTCGACCTCAGCGTCGGCGTTGACTACGACATGAGGTCAATACTGCGGCGTTTGGTCGACATGCAATACGACCGCAATGACATGACTCTCGTTCGAGGCAAGTTCCGGGTGCGGGGTGACACCATCGAGGTTCACCCTGCGTACGAGGAGTCGGTACTTCGAGTGGAGATGTTCGGGGACACGGTCGATCGCCTTACTCGCATCGACCCGCTGACCGGAGAGACGCTGGAGGAACTCAAGCGCGCCTATGTGTTTCCCGCCACCCACTACGTGACCGGGGTTGAGCGGATGGCCCGTGCCATTCAGGGAATCGAAGCCGAGTTACAGGTGCAACTCAAGGAATTCGAGACTGAGGGAAAGTTGCTTGAGGCCCAGCGCCTGCGAATGAGAACCCAGTACGACCTCGAGATGATGGCTGAAGTGGGTTTCTGCTCGGGAATTGAGAACTACTCGATGCACATCGATGGGAGACAGCCGGGCGAGGCTCCCTTCACCCTTCTCGACTACTTCCCGGATGACTTCCTGCTGGTTATCGACGAGAGCCATGTTGCTGTGCCACAACTGAGAGGCCAGTACGCGGGCGACCGCAGCCGAAAGAATGTGCTTGTCGAACACGGCTTCAGACTCCCGAGCGCGCGTGACAACCGGCCTCTCACCTTTGACGAGACGCTCGAGCGGATTCATCAGTGCGTGTTTCTGTCGGCGACTCCGAGCGATTATGAACTATCGATCTCGGGTCGTGTCGTCGAACAGATCGTTCGACCAACGGGACTTGTAGACCCCGAGGTGATTGTTCGGCCAACGAAGGGCCAGATCGATGATCTGATCGGACTTGTCGAAGATCGGGTGACGCGTGGCGACCGGGTACTCGTTACCACGTTGACTAAGAAGATGGCGGAGGACCTCACCGACTATCTGCTCGAGCAGGGTCTGAAGGTCCGGTATCTCCACTCGAATATCGACACGGTTCAGCGCATCGAGATCCTTCGAGCTCTCCGGCTCGGCGAGTTTGATGTGCTGGTGGGTATCAACTTGCTCCGGGAGGGCCTTGACCTGCCTGAAGTGTCGCTTGTCTGCATTCTTGACGCCGACAAGGAGGGGTTTCTTCGCAGTGAGACGTCGCTGATCCAGATGATCGGCCGCGCGGCCCGAAATGTTGATGGCCAGGTGGTGATGTATGCCGATCGGATCACTGATTCCATGGAGCGGGCGATTGGCGAGACCCAGCGGCGCCGCGCGCTCCAGGTGGCCTACAACACCGAGCACGGCATCAATCCTCAGACCATCCGAAAGGCTGTCGGAGACATTCTGACCTTGTTGCGACCTGATGGCGGCACCGCTCCGGTGCCAGGCAAAGACCGTCGGCGCCAGCGCGAACGCGACAAGGTGCAGGCCGAACTCAAGTCACTTCCACAGGCAGAGTTGGCGCGCCTCATTCAAAGTCTCGAGGAGGAGATGCATGAGGCGGCGGTGGAGTTGAAGTTCGAATATGCCGCCCGCCTTCGCGATGAGATCGCCGAGCTTCGTCGCGAACTCCGTGACGCTCAGTGACCGGCAGACCATTAGCCTCGCCGAACGTGGCTGCCCGCACTCCCTCAAAGCCCCGTTCAACTTCTGCGAAGAAGGCAGCAGCATCGTCGTCGAAGAAGGGAGCGACGAGTCGATCTGCTCGTGCTGGCAGTGTTGACCCGGGCCCAACCATCTCGGTGCGGGGGGCGCGTGAGCACAACCTGAAGAACGTTTCGGTCGAGTTGCCCCGTGACCGCCTCGTGGTCTTCACGGGTCTGTCAGGTTCAGGGAAATCAAGTCTGGCTTTCGACACAATCTACGCCGAGGGTCAGCGCCGATATGTCGAGTCGCTGTCGTCGTACGCCCGTCAGTTCCTTGGGCAAATGGACAAGCCAGACGTGGATGTCATCGAGGGGTTGTCGCCAGCGATCTCAATCGATCAGAAGTCGGCGAGCAGGAACCCACGATCGACCGTTGGGACGATTACTGAGGTCTACGACTATTTGCGACTGCTCTATGCGCGTATCGGCGTGCAACATTGTCCAGCTGACGGCACCCGCCTTCAGCGACAGACACCTCAACAGATTGTCGACCGAGTCCTCGAGTTGCCCGAGGAGACTCGGTTCCAGATTCTCGCCCCAGTCGTTCGTGGACGGAAGGGCGAATATGAGTCGTTGCTCTCGGACCTCTCGGGGCAGGGGTATGTGCGGGCGCGTATCGATGGCGTCACTGTGCAAATTGATGAATTTCTCGCCGGAGATGACCGGCTCGCCAGGTATGAGCAACATGACATCGAGGTAGTCATCGATCGTTTGGTGCTTCGTGAGGGAATCGATCGCCGATTGACCGATTCGTTGGAGACGGCTCTGCAGCTGGCAGAGGGAGTTGCCCAGATTGAGATTGTTCCTCGCGATGGGGAGGAGGCAGAGACGTTGACCTTCTCCCAGCATCTCGGATGTCCGGTGTGCGGGTCGAGCTACGAGGAGCCTGCGCCGAGGAATTTCTCATTCAACTCGCCGTATGGAGCATGTGAGACCTGTGATGGCCTCGGCACAACCTTCGAGGTGGACCCGGAACTGGTGATTCCGGATGTGGACCTCAGTGTTAACGACGGGGCGATCGCCCCGTGGCGCAGCGCCCACACCCAGTACTTCACTCGCATGTTGGAATCGGTAGCTGACGCGAACGACATTGATCTCGACACGCCGTGGTCGGCCCTGTCGACAAAACATCAGAAGGTTCTCCTGCACGGAACTGCCGGGCAGCTCACGGTGAAGTATCGCAATCGTTATGGCAGGTCCCGCACGTATTCGAGTGAATACGAGGGAGTGATCAACTGGATTAAGCGACGGCACGAGTCGGCCGATAGCGACTGGACCCGTGAGCAGTTCGAGGGATACATGCGCGAGGTTCCGTGCCGAGCGTGTGAGGGGGCCCGACTCAAGCCGTTCACCCTTGCGGTACCGGTGAACGGCCGAAACATCTCTGAGGTATGCGAGATGTCAATTGCCGATTCGGCCGGATTCCTCGCCGGTCTCGAACTGTCTGAGCGCGATCGGATGATCGCCGAGAGGGTCACCAAGGAGATCAACGCTCGGCTGGGTTTCCTGCTCGATGTCGGCCTCGACTACCTCACGCTCGCGAGATCGGCTGGCACACTGGCTGGAGGAGAGGCACAGCGAATCAGGCTCGCCAGCCAGATCGGGTCTGGCCTTGTCGGCACCCTCTACGTGCTAGACGAACCATCTATCGGCCTTCACCAGCGCGATAACCGGCGGCTTATCGACACCCTGACGAGGTTGCGTGACCTTGGCAACACGGTGATTGTCGTTGAGCACGACGAGGAGACAATTCGAGAGAGCGATTGGATCGTCGATATCGGTCCCGGGGCCGGTGAGCACGGCGGCCAAGTTGTGTATTCGGGGCCGGTGGCCGGCATCGAAGGCATTCGCGAGTCGGTGACTGGCGACTACCTGTCAGGACGACGGTCGATTCCGGTACCGGAGCAACGACGTAAACCAGCCGCAGAGAAATTGACCGTTCGCGGCGCGCGCGAGCACAACTTGCGCGACATCACCGTCGATATTCCGTTGGGCTGTTTTGTGGCTGTGACCGGAGTATCAGGGTCTGGAAAGTCGACCCTGGTTCGAGACATTCTGCTGCCGGTGCTCATGCAGCGCATCTATTCATCGAAGCTCCCGGCAGGTAAACACAAGCGAATCGACGGTATCGAGAACCTCGACAAGGTGATCGATATGGACCAGTCTCCGATTGGGCGAACTCCGCGATCGAATCCGGCCACCTACACCGGCGTATTCGACAACATCCGGAAACTGTTTGCGTCGACGAGCGAGGCCAAAGTGCGTGGCTACCAGCCAGGACGGTTCTCGTTCAACGTCAAGGGTGGTCGTTGTGAGGCATGTTCTGGTGACGGGACGATCAAAATCGAAATGCACTTCCTGCCCGACGTCTACGTTCCTTGCGAGGTTTGCAAGGGGGCTCGATACAACCGTGACACACTCGACATCGAGTTCAAGGGCCGCAACATCGCTGACGTACTCGATATGCCAGTGGCGGAAGCTGTCGACTTCTTCTCTAATCAGCCGAAGATCGCAAGGTATTTACAGACCCTGATGGAAGTGGGCCTCGGATATGTGCGTCTTGGCC
>JBDQKN010000157.1:0-5052 GCA_040263235.1 Ilumatobacteraceae bacterium | reverse complement strand
GGCATCGACCCCGCAGGCATTGCTGCAGAACTTGGAGCAGACATTTGTTGACTGCCTGAATGCTTCGTTGCGAGGTGCTCCTGCTGAAGACAAAATGAGGGACGGCAAGATAAATCGAATCACGAAGATCACTGTCAGCGGCTTTGAGATTTTGGGCACCGAAGTTAAATTCGAACTTGGGTACGAAGAGTCAAACCCTGTACCGGTTCCGATGACCACGAACCCGATGGTGACCGTCCCTTGATTTCAGTCGGCGCCTCTTGAGCCCGGGTGAAATTTCAATGAACCCTCCAAGCTCCTCAATCATTGTCGAGCACCGGAATCGTTTATCGGCCACTGTGCTTCTGTCACGGCCAACCGACTAACGGTTGATCCTGTCGCTCGTTGAAGCAGGCGATCGCCTGATGGCGGCGCTTCGCAATCTCTTGCCAAACATCCCCTTCTCTTACTGCCGAACCAGTTCCTAACGATTGAGGCGCAGAATCCTGTCGCTCGCGCTTCGGGCCACTCGAATTCCCTGCAGCCCCGATCATCCATATCTCACCCGACGGTCAAATTCTGACTGACAGGAAACACGACACCGTGAAGGCAACACGTGAGAATGAGGGGCGGCATCACGACTCCACCGACATGCCGGTGCAGACTTTCGGGGCCATCGTGTCAGTTGACGCGGCGGGAGCGACCTGCCCAAAAGGGCTCACGAAGTTCGGTCTTGAGAATCTTGCCCGAGGGATTGCGCGGAAGTGCATCGATACGGTCGACAGAGGTTGGGCACTTGTAATGGGCCATTCGCTCACGAGCGAAGGCGATGATCTCTGTTTCGGATGGATCGCTACCTGAAGTAGGCACCACGATGGCCTTCACGGTCTCACCCCACCGGTCGTCGGGCACACCGATCACGGCGACGTCGGCAATCGCGGGATGGCTCATCAGCACGTTCTCAATCTCGGCTGGATAAATGTTTTCGCCGCCCGACACGATCATGTCCTTCACTCGGTCGTGGATGAAAACAAAACCATCGCGCAGGTAGCCAGCATCACCGCTGCGGAACCATCCGATGCCATCGGCATCTTTGCCCTCCGGGAAGGCCGCCGCAGTTGCCTCCGGGTTGGCCCAGTAACCGAGCATGTTCTGAACACTTCGAATCCAGATCTCGCCGACGTCGCCCTCTGGAAGGTCGGCGCCGGTATCGGCATCAACAATTCTGATCTGCACGTCCCCCCACGGTTTCCCAGCGGAGCGAAGCAAGTCGGCCTTCGGCCCCCCGGGATCGTGGTCAGCCGACTCAAGCGCCGTCACAGCGCCCGTCGTCTCTGTCAAACCGTAGACCTGGATGAAGTCGCACCCCATCAGCTCCATCGCTCCAACTAGCACCTCCTCGGTGATTGGCGAAGCTCCGTAGACAACTGAACGGACCGCCGAGAAGTCGGTCGTATCTGCACCGGGGACCATCTGGAGAAATTGGAGCACTGCTGGAACCAGAAGAATGTTGGTGATCCCGTAGTGGGGGATCACCCGAAGAATCTCCACGGGATCGACATCTCTCAACAGAATGTTCGTCCCGCCGAAGAAAAACCCGCCGACTCCCCATCCGCTCCCAGCGATGTGGAACAACGGCATTGTGACCAGGGTTACCGAATCAGAGTCGAAGCTCCATACATCAGCGGCCGCCGGCAACATCTCGAAGAAGTTGCGATTCGTGAGTTCGACACCCTTGGGAAGGCCCGTTGTTCCAGAGGTGTAGAGCTGATAGCAGGTGTCGGTCCAGCCAACTTCGATCTCAGGGTTGACCGGAGAATGTGAGCCGATCCACTCCTCCCATGTCGGGTGCCCGGTTTCGCCAGGATCTCCGATCACCACCACGGTCTCGACCGTCGAGAGGTCCATCCGTTCGAGACAACTCAAGAACTCCTCACCGATCAGTAGCACCTGTGCCTCGGCGTTGTTGAGGATGTACTGCATCTCTGGTGGCGCAAGCCTCCAATTCACCGCCACGGTGACCGCATTGACCATGCCAGCACCGAACAGGAATGCGAAGTATTCGGGAGCGTTCTTATCGAGGAAGGCCACGCGTTGCTGCGGGTTGACTCCGGCGGACAGAAGGGCCTGAGCAGCTCGCCTCGAATCGTCGCGCAGTTCCTCGTAGGTCCACGTTCGATCACCTTGAATGAGAGCTGCTTTCGACCCTCGCTCCCGAGCGTGCACCTCGACGACGCCACCGAGACTTCTGATCATTCGGACCCCCCGATCCCTCTGGGAATTCTGCCGTCCCCCGACGACACACCAGAAAAACTAGTCCCCAGAGGCTGGTGTGTCACGGGGTCAACGATTACGCCACTCGGGTCGCTCGCCGCTCAGAAACCCTCCCATCGCTGCCCGGGAGTCCTCGGTGAGCGAGGTCATGATCTGGTTTCGATTCTCAATGTCGATCCCCGCCCGCAGACCAGGGGTTTCTAAATTCGCCCACAGGACCTCTTTGGTCATCCAGATACCAAACGGACTATTCGCAGCGATTTCCCGAGCGACCTCTAGCACCGTGTCCATGAGATCCTCTGCAGGAATCGACCGACTCACTATGCCAAGACGCTCGGCCTCCGTTGCGTCAATTACACGTCCGGTGTAGATCAACTCCCACGCACGCGACACTCCGATGAGTCGCGGCAATGTCCAACTGACACCCATATCGCAGCCAGAAATTCCGAGCCGGATAAACGCAGTTCCAAACTTGGCTGTGTCAGCGCAATAGCGAATGTCGCTAGCACATGCCCACGCAAACCCGCCGCCAGCGGCTGCTCCATTGACCGCAGCGATGACGGGTTGGCGCATCTGACGGATCAGATGCACCACCTCAGCGATGTGCTGTTGAACGGCCATTCCCCGCTGCGGAGCACCGAATTCCTCGGTGCCAGGGATGGTCCCATACCCCTTGAGGTCGAGGCCTGCGCAGAACGCGCGACCGGCACCGGTAAGGACGACGACACGGCAGGTGTGGTCGTCGTGAATCTGGCGGAGGACTCGGTGCATCTGTGCAACGAGATCAACAGTGAGCGTGTTCATGTCGTCGGGACGATTCAGCGTCACTCGGGTGACGCCTTCGGCGGGGTGGTCGGTGGTTACGAGATCGCTCATCGACTGATGTTCGCGCAGCGTTCATCGGTTGGTTGCTGTCGAAGGCGGCAGTCGCGGTCGGTTGTCTGCGACGATCTGGGCATGGATGTTCACCCCCACCTCGTTGACCCGGCGACCGGAGAGGTCCGCTTGCTGCCCTTCGAATCGACGGAGAACTTCCGTGACCTCGGCGGCTACGCCAGTTCGCTCGGTGGAACAACGAAATGGCGAACGATCTTTCGCTCCGATGGCCTGCAGGCGCTCACCGAAACCGACCTGGCACTCTTTGAGTCGTTGGGCGTCCGAGTGGTCTACGACCTTCGGCGCGATTCAGAACGGAGCGAGCGACCAAATCGCGTGCCCTCCGAGGCCCATTGCCTCATGACCGCAGTCGATCAGGCCGGCGTTCTCAGCGATGTGCGGCCAGCCTTGACTGGCACACGGGGAGGAGAGGAATTGCTCCGCTCGATGTACGGCCAGATGGTGGAACATTCTGCTGAGCCCATCGCGCGTGTTGTCGCCGGACTGGCCGACGTCTCGCGCCTTCCAGCGGTGTTTCACTGCCATGCAGGCAAGGACCGAACGGGCCTCATCGCCGCACTGCTCCTCGATCTGCTTGGCGTCGAACGAGAAACCGTGCTCGATGACTATGAGGTGAGCAGCGTGCTGCATGTGGCAAACCCCCACTCGTATCAAATGCTGATCGATTCAGGGCTTGAGCCTGCTGCCGCTGCCGGGGCCCTTGGCGCCCCTCGATGGGCGATGGAGGCCACACTCCATGACATAGACGAGCATCATGGAGGCTCGGAGAAGTACTTGATCGAGATGGGTGGCTTAGAACGCCGAGCAGTTGACCGGCTTCGCGATTCCCTTCTCGAGGGCTGAGCCCTCCGGGGCTCATGATCTCTGATCCACCACAGGTTGGGCTGGCCGATGGGGTCCATGAGGGCCTACGGAACCGGGTGAGGCAACGTTCGACGCCCTCGGCGTCGGGGCAGACGAATTGCCAAATGGAGCAAACGTGGATTTGGGGCCATAGCCTCTCAGTCGATCCCGATCGAGCGTTGATCGGGACCTGACACAAGGGAGTACCCCGATATGCCCACAGGCACCGTAAAGTTCTTCAACGATCAGAAGGGCTTTGGCTTCATCAGCCGCGACGGTCAGGAAGACCTGTTCGTCCATTTCTCGAACATTGCCGGCTCCGGCCGGAAGACCCTGCTCGACGGCCAGACCGTCGAGTTCGAGGTCGGCGAAGGGCGTAAGGGCCCCGAAGCCGTCAACGTCAAGGTCGTCTGAACCGCACAGAATCTGCCCACTTCGGGGTCACCCGATCATCACGCCTCATGACCCGCCCATGGCGGGTCGTGTCGCGTCTGGGCGCTCTATCGGCCATGATGTGACCGTGCGGGTCGTCTTCGCCACAGCTGAGATCTCCCCGGTCTTCACCGTTGGTGGACTGGCGGCGGCGTCGTCGGGTTTAGTCACCGCTCTGCGACGTGCTGGTGTCGATGTTGACGTGCTTGTTCCCGACTATGGCGCTGATGACCTGGCCTCAGTCGACACGTTCGATCTTGAGGTTCCCCAGTGGGCCGGGCCGGCGTCCATTCGAGTTGTCGAACATCCGAGCGCCGGACGGCTCCACCTTGTGGCAGCACCTGGAATTGCTCGCAGCCATCCTTACGTTCAACCGAACGGAACGGGGTGGATCGACAACCTTGATCGGTTCCTGAGGTTCTCCCGCGCGGTCGCCGCGTACACCATGATGGCGCAGCCCGATGTGCTGCATCTCAACGACTGGCACACGGCAACAGCGCTTGCAGCACTCGACCCAGCACCACCAACGGTTCTCTCACTGCACAATCTGGCCCATCAGGGCCAAGGTTCTGGAGAGTGGCTCGACCTCATCGGCCCCCGCGGTCGACATTACGAGTGGTGGGGTGG
>JBDQKN010000156.1:0-5062 GCA_040263235.1 Ilumatobacteraceae bacterium | reverse complement strand
GTGCACTGTGGATCCGCCGCATGGCTCACGAGACAACGATCCCCACGATCGATGCCGAACTGGCACTCGGTGGCGCGCCCGTTGTCGACAGCCGTCTGGCCAGCGATGGGATTGACGAATACCTCAGTCTGATCCTGCCTCACCTCGTTGCATCGGGCAAGGTCGAACTGCCGCCAGGGTCGCTTCATCTCCACTGCATCGATGTCGATGGCGAGTGGATGGTGAATGCTGCCAATGGCCTTGAGCTCCGCAGGGAGCACGCAAAGGGTGATGCCGCTATCCGAGGACCCGCAGCGGCACTGCTCGCTGACCTGTGGGGACGCCGGGGTCGACTTGGCGATTCCGACATCATTGGTAACGCGGGCGTTGCGGAGGCTTGGCTCGCGATCGGCGGGAACTGAGCGATGGGGCCTCGTCCGAAGGCCCGAATCCCCAGACCCCTGCTCGGGCAACTGGCCGTTGTCGGGGCCACAACGTGTCTAGGGCTCAGCTACTCGATTATCAAGTGGCCCGGAACCTCAGGATCGGTTATCGCCTGGTGGCGTCTCGTGGTCTCGACCATCCTCTGGTGGATCGTCCTTACCCTGCGCCGGAAGCGCACCGGTACGCCGTTTCCGAGTGCTGCCACCTGGCGAGCAGTCATTCCATCAGCCCTGTTCTTTGGAATCAATATCTCGGTGATCTTCACCGCTGTCACCCGAACAAGCGTTGCGCACACCGAGTTCATCAACGCACTCACCCCAATCCTGCTGATCCCGCTCGGGAACCTGCTCTTTCGCGAACGACCGCAATGGCGAGCCCTCCGTTGGGGTGGATTGAGCCTCCTTGGCATCGTCATCGTGTTGGCAGCCGGACCTGAAACCGGTGTCGCAACCCTCAGCGGCGACCTGTTGATGATCGTCGCGGTCTCTGCCTACGTGTCGTATCTATTGGCCTCTAAAAAGGCACGGGCAGTGGGCGTCACCACCATGGACTTCATGTCGACAATGATGCCAATGGCACTGATCACTGCCACCCCCGTCGCCCTTGCGCTGTCCGCCGACGAGTTCATTCCCTCAACTCGGGCTACCTGGGCGGCGATCGCCATTCTCGCTGTGCTCACCGGAATGATGGCCCATGGGCTTGTCGTGTACGCTCAGCGCACCGTGCCCATTGCCACGATTGGCGTGATTCAGGCTGGACAACCCGCTCAGAGCACGTTCTGGGCGTGGATTTTTCTCGGTGAGACCATCACAGCGTTCCAGGTACCTGGAATGGCTTTAGTGATCGCCGGTTCAGCACTGGTGGTCTGGTCCAGCCAGCGCTCGCCTGTGCCTACGACACCAGCCGTCCACATGGGATCAACCTCATCGTCACCCTGATCAGGTAGGAAGGTCCTGTGCGCATTCTCGTGACCAACGACGACGGCATCGACTCGGTGGGATTGCACCACCTCGCTCGGGCCATGACACGACATGGCGATGTGGTCGTCGTTGCCCCTGACACCGAGTACTCGGGGGCCGGAGCAGCCATCGGCGCGATCCATCGAAACGTGCCCGAGGTCCATGAGGCCAGGGTCGATGGCATCGCGGAAGCGTGGGCGGTCAGTGGAGCACCAGCGCTCTGCGTCTTCATGGGTCGGCTGGGAGCGTTTGGTGAGCCCTTCGACCTGGTCGTCTCTGGCATCAACCCCGGAGCCAACGTCGGACGCAGCGTGTACCACTCTGGCACGATCGGAGCCTGTCTCACCGCCCGGAACGGCGGAATGAGCGGCGTTGCCGTCAGCCAGGCGGTGACCGGTTGGGGCGTGGAAGGTCAAGGCTGGGATGACATGGTTGCGAACCAGCGTTGGGAGACGGCAGCCCAGATCGCTGATGCCTTCGTCGACGGGCTGATCGCTGGCGGATTGCCGATCGAACCTGTGGTAGCCAATATCAACGTCCCGAATACCGAACTCGATGAGATTCTCGGATGGCGTCGAACCCGAGTCGAGTTCGAGCCGATTCGAGGAATGTCGAAGGCGGTCCTGAACCCATTGGAAGGTCGTGTCGGTTCGTACTCCGTCGAGTTCTCCTACGGTGAGGCAATGGTCCTTCCCGAGGACACCGACGGCGGTGCCGTTGAGGCTGGCTATGTCTCTGTGGGATATCTGTCTCGGTTGACCGCCGATGATCGTGCCGATCTCGACGCTGCCGAAGCGACGCTCGCCTCGCTCCTTGACGGCTGAGCCGATACCATCTCTCCCACACGACAGGGGAGCTTGCGCCAAGTGGGCTGAGAGGATGGCTAGGGCCATCGACCCGACGACCTGATCCGGGTAATGCCGGCGGAGGCAGCGATGGCAGAGACGACAGCAGAGCGACAGCGCCGATGTGTGGTGGTGGTGACAGGCGCAGAGTCGCTTCCGAGCGAGGTGCTGGCCATGATTCCGCCAGGGGCAACGATCATCGCCGCCGATTCCGGGCTCGACCATGCGCTCGCTGCTGGGCTGACACCATCGGTCGTGGTCGGTGACCTCGACTCGATCTCAGCCGAGGGTCTCAAGTGGGCACAGACCAATGCCACCATCGAAGAACATCCGGCACTCAAAGATCTCACCGACACCGAATTGGCGCTACGAAGGGCGGCGAACCTCAACCCCGATCATCTGCTCATGCTCTCGGGAGGCGGCGACCGGCTCGACCATACGCTCGCAGTAGTGGGGGCCCTCGCCTCACGAGAATTGACGAGCATCCCGCTTCTAGATGCACTCTGGGGAGCACACTTCATCCGCGTGCTCCACGGCCCAGGTCGAACCTCAATCGACGCCGAGATTGGGTCCACCTTGTCGATCGTCTCCATTGCTGGAACCGCCACAGGGGTCAACCTGACGGGCACCAGATGGACGCTTGAGGGGGCGGAACTCGAACCGCTGGCAGGACTTGGTGTCAGCAACGTTGTCGAAGCCGTCGTGAACGTCGCTGTTACCACTGGGGTCATCGCCATCTTTCATCAACCGCAACAGAGCGTCCGATGATCCGAAGATCACTCGCCCTCATCATTGCGTTCTGCATCCCGGCGGCCTGCACCTCCGATGGGACGGCTGGCATCACCCTTGTCACCTACTCCTCGTTTCCTGTCGAGGGGACAGCGGTCAATGATGCGATCGATCAGTTCGAGGCGGAGAGCGGAATCGATGTTCGAATCCTCATCGCCGGCGACACGGGGACCATGGTCACCAAGGCTGTGCTTACCGCTGGAGCGCCAGAGGGTGACGTGATGTGGGGCGTGGACTCAACGATGCTCGGGCGGGCAATCGCCGCCGATGTCTTTGAACCACACAGGGCTAACGGACTCGAAGCGGTGCGCTCGGGGCTGACTGCATCCGTGCCCGACTACCTCGTAACCCCGGTCGACTTCGGTGATGTCTGTGTCAACGTCGACCGTGAGTGGTTTGCCGTGCGAGACCTTCCGATACCAACGACTCTGGAGGAACTTGTCGATCCTGCGTATTCGGGCCTCCTCGCCGTCCAGGATCCGTCGTCATCATCACCCGGGCTTGCGTTCATGCTCGCCACCATCGTTCGGTTCGCTGACACTTGGGAGCAGTACTGGGAAGGGTTGGTCGCCAACGACGTCCTCGTGACGAGCGACTGGGACAGCGCCTACTACGGAGCGTTTACGCGAGCAGGTGGCGACCGCCCAATGGTGGTCAGCTACGGCTCGAGCCCTCCCTACGAGGTGCTCTTTGGCGACGACCCCGATGTGGCGATCGCACCAACCGGAGTCATTGCCGACACCTGCTATCGCCAGGTCGAATACGCAGGAGTGCTTCGTGGAACAGATGTACCTGATGCGGCACGACAACTGATCGACTTCCTGATCTCTGCTGAGTTCCAGCGGACCATTCCCCTCGACCTCTATGTTTTCCCTGCAATCGAGATCGACCTCGATCCGGTATTCGTGCGACACGCCGTAATTCCCGATCGGCCGGCAACGATGCCGCCCGAGACAATCGATGCAGGCCGCTCTGAGTGGATCGCGCGATGGTCGATGATCATCGGCTGAATCATCCGCCTCGCCTGTTCGCCTGGGCTTCGGCCCTCGTTCCGGTGGGCGCCACAACGGTCCTCGTTCTCGTGCCATCGCTCGTCCTCGCCTTGCGAGCGTTGAGCAGGTCCACGATCGGTAACAGCCTCAATCTCGGTCGCACCGCCGAGATTCTCTTCGAGACGACCACACAAGCCGCGATCTCGACGGCGCTCACTCTGGCGATCGGCCTATGGCCCGCCCTCGTGGTGGCACGCCATCAGTTCCCCGGACGCGCTTGGCTGCTCTCCTTTCTCACTGGGATCTTCGTGTTGCCCACCGTGGTGATGGCGGCAGGGGTGCAGGCAACACTCCCCGACCGGTTCGATAGCGGTTGGGTGCCAATTGTGATCGCTCACGTGGTGTTCAACCTCGCTGTGGTCATTCGCATCGTGGGGGCCGCTCCGGTGCCACTCGATCTTGAACAAACTGCTCGAACCCTCGGAGCATCTCGTGCTGCTGTCGCGCGCACAGTCACTCTCCCGCTGATTGCCCCTGCTATCGCCGCGGCCGCGGCGGTGGTATTCGTGCTGGCATTTACCAGCTATGGCGTAGTCCGGATACTCGGCGGCATGGACGCCAGCACACTTGAAGTCGAGATCTGGAGAGAAACGATGGTCTTCGGTCGCACCGATCGTGGTGTGTCCCTCGCGATCGTGCAGGTGATCGTCCTCTCATCGTTCGCACTGATTTGGATGGTGGCACGTCGGCGATTGCAACCACGAACGTTCGCCCCCGGAGTTCCCACCGGAGCATCGCCGAGGGCGCTCATTAGCCTGATCCCCGTTGTTCTACTCCTGTTGGTTCCGCTCGTAGCGCTCGCTGTCGGGTCGTTTCGCGTCGATGGAGAGTTCAGAACCTCAGCGTGGACCTCTCTCGGCGAGACCTCGATACGACCCGGTCTTGATCTCGGTATTGACCCCACGTCAGCGCTTCTAACATCGGCGAAGATCGCGGTAGTCGCCACGATGATCTCTGTTGTCATCGCCGTCGCTGTGGCGGTCGCTATGGCAGC
>JBDQKN010000155.1:0-5117 GCA_040263235.1 Ilumatobacteraceae bacterium | reverse complement strand
GCCATCTGGGGAACTGCCAGCTCGACTGGCTGAACTGCGCGCCGAACTCGTGCAGATCTTGGATGAATTCAAACCCTCCGCTGTGGCTGTTGAACGTGTGTTTTTCCAGGTGAATGTCCGAACTGCGATGAGCGTTGGGCAGGCGAGTGGTATAGCGCTGTGCGAAGCTTCCTCGCGCGGATGTGAAGTCGTGCAGTACACACCGAACCAAGTCAAAGATGCTGTGGCCGGCAGCGGTTCAGCCGACAAGGCGCAGGTGCAACGTATGGTGCAGATCAGGCTTGGGCTTGAGCACCCTCCCCGGCCAGCAGACGCAGCCGACGCAGCGGCGCTTGCACTCTGTCACTTGGCCTTCGCGCCATTCGCCCAGAGAACCAGAAGCGCGATGGCCCGTTGATGATTGCCACCCTTCGCGGAACCATCCTGTCCCGGGGAACAGACGGCGTCGCTGTGATCGAGGTCGGTGGCGTCGGGTACGAGGTCATCATGCACCGACGCACGTTTGGTCACGTCGAGAAGGACACCGAGATCATCGTGCACGTCCATCACCACATCCGGGAAGACAACCAGCAACTCTTCGGTTTCGGGTCACCGCTTGAGCGAAGAACCTTCAGAATTTTGATCGGCACCCACGGAGTGGGCCCAGCCCTTGCAATGGGCATCCTGGAGACCCACGAGCCCGCCTCGCTGGTCGATGTCATTGGTCGTGGTGACGTCGCCGCACTCACCCTTGTTGCAGGTGTGGGACGCAAGACAGCCGAGCGGTTGATCATCGAACTGCGATCGCGTCTTGATCTCCCGGCGCTTGAAGAAGGTGAAAACACTTCGGGTTCATCTGTGCTTTCCGAGGTTCGCGCTGCGTTGGCTCAACTGGGGTACGACCCTGCTGAGGTAGTCGCCGCCACCGCAGACGTGCCATCAGACATGGACACAGCTACTGCCCTTCGACGGGCGCTCGGAGTTCTTGGCGGACGCCATGCGTGAGGAATTCCTCGACCCGGGAATCGGCGATCCAACGGTGGACCCTGTAGAGATTGGTCTTCGACCTCATGCCCTTGCTGAGTTTGTTGGTCAGGCTGAGGTGAAGGAGCATCTGACGATCGTTCTCGAAGCCGCCAGACGGCGAGAGCAGGCACTCGACCACCTTCTCTTCGCTGGTCCCCCAGGACTCGGAAAGACGACACTGGCCGGAATCATTGCAACCGAACTCGGGGTCGAACTGCACATCACCTCAGGCCCAGCCCTTGAACGAGCCGGAGACCTAGCGTCGATACTGACCAAGCTCGGAGAGGGAGATGTGCTCTTCATCGACGAGATTCACCGTCTGTCGCGGGCAGTTGAGGAGATTCTGTATCCCGCGATGGAGGATTTTCAGCTCGACATCGTGGTCGGCAAGGGGCCAGCTGCCTCCAGCATCCGACTCACCATGGCGCCCTTTACCCTCGTTGGCGCGACCACCCGGACTGGAATGATTACCGGGCCGTTGAGAGACCGCTTCGGGTACGTCGCCCGTCTCGACTATTACACCTCAGATGAACTCCGTTCGATCGTCGTCCGCGCTGCCGGCATCTGGGGGGTAGAGATCGATCTCGGTGGGGCAGAGGAGATCGCTCGTCGTTCTCGTGGCACCCCCCGCATAGCCAACAGACTTCTTCGAAGAGTTCGAGACTTCGCTGAGGTGCGTTCGGACGGACGAATCTCAACCGAGATCGCACGAGAGGGTCTCCGTGTTTTCGGCGTGGATGATCTTGGGTTGGACAAAATCGATCGCGCCCTGTTGACGGCACTGTGTGTGCAATTTGGGGGTGGGCCCGTCGGACTCTCCACTGTCGCAATCGCTGTAGGTGAACAACCGGAGACGGTTGAGGATGTACACGAACCCTTCCTGATCCAACTGGGAATGATCGCCAGAACGCCGCGTGGACGTATTGCCCTGCCGGCGGCGTATCAACACCTTCAACTCGACCCACCAGAGAGCGCTCGCCCTGCTCCGCCCTCACTGCTCGATCAATGAACTATCGAATCGAAGACTTCGACTACGACCTGCCGACGCAACTGATAGCGCAACAACCGGTTGAACCTCGGACTTCGGCCCGACTCTTGGTTGATCGTGGGCAGAACGACCCGTGGCACAGACACGTGAGTGACCTGCCGAGTTTGCTGCAGCCAGGCGATCTGTTGGTCGTCAACGACACTCGTGTCATCCCAGCCCGAGTTGGCCTTCGCAGAAAGAGTGGTGGCCATGTCGAGATGCTGCTCCTCGAATCACTCGCGGATGGCGCATGGGAATGTCTTCTCCGGCCGGGGCGACGCATCTCTGATGGAGAAGTGCTACTCGACCTCGAGGGCAATGAGGTGATCAGCGTCGAGGGACGTCACGGACCGGTCGACTCGGGCACCTTCCGTGTCCAGCCACTCATCGATCGCGAGACCTTGTTCACACTCGGATCTATGCCGCTACCGCCATATATCCACACGAGTCTTGACGACCCTTCTCGGTACCAGACGGTCTATTCCCGCCGGCCGGCTAGTGCTGCGGCTCCGACCGCCGGCCTTCATTTCACCAACGAACTGATCGCAGAACTTGAGGGACTTGGCGTCGAACTTGCCCGCGTTGAACTCGTTGTCGGTCTCGACACCTTCCGGCCTCTGACCGTCTCAGATCTCGCCGACCATCGAATGCACACCGAGTCGTATGAGGTGCCAGAGAGCACGATCGAGGCGTGCCAGCGGGCCGAGCGGGTGATCGCAGTTGGCACGACAGCGGCGCGTGCCCTGGAGTCGGCAGCTCATTTCGGGCAGTTGTCGGGTCGCACCGATCTGTTCATCACACCAAGTCATGAGTGGAAGTTGGTCGACCTGCTTCTCACGAATTTTCACATGCCGAGAACGACCCTCCTCGTCATGATCGAATCCTTGGTCGGCCCTCGCTGGCGAGACCTCTATCAGTGCGCGGTGAACGAGCGGTATCGAATGCTGAGTTTTGGTGACGCGATGCTGCTCGATCGACGGGCCTGAGTCGCCACAGCCCGACCGATAGCCTCATCGCGTGTTCCCTGTCCGGTTCGAGCTCGAAGGTACGTGTGGTGCGGCCAGGGCCGGGACGGCCACGACCGCCCGCGGCTCGTATCTCACACCGACATTCATGCCCGTTGGCACCCGAGGGGCAGTGAAATATCTCGATGCCTCCGATTATGAACGAATCGGAGCGCAGATTGTGCTCGGCAACACCTATCACCTGATGCTCAGACCTGGCGCCGCCCTAATTGAGCGTTTCGGCGGCTTAGGTAGGTTTTCGGGTTGGGATGGCATCACCCTCACCGACTCCGGCGGATTTCAGGTGTTTTCCCTCGATCCAAAGGTTGATGACGAGGGAGTCACCTTCAAAAGTGTCTACGACGGATCGGTCCATCGATTCACCCCAGAATCGGCGGTTGAGGTTCAATCGGCTATCGGGGCCGATATTCAGATGGTGCTAGACGTCTGTCCGCCGCTCCCGAGCGAGCCAGAGGTGATCAGGGCGGCATTGGAACGCACGGCCGCATGGGCCAAGCGTGCGATACCCAAACATCAGAGGGTCGATCAATCACTCTTTGGAATCGTTCAAGGCGGGGTTTCAGAATCTATGAGGGCTGAGAGCGCCAAACGAACCGTCGAACTGGGTTTCGATGGCTTTGGAATCGGTGGACTATCAGTGGGGGAGTCCCGCCAGGAGATGCTTCCCGCACTGGCGGCGGCTCTGGCAGAACTTCCCGAGGATCGGCCGCGGTATCTGATGGGTGTGGGCGACCCAGCTTCTCTGGTGGAGGCTGTCGGACTTGGAGTCGATCAATTTGACTGCGTGATGCAGACTCGGCTCGGTAGACATGGCACTGCGCTTACAACTCAGGGACGTTGGCAGGTAAAGGGCGCCGCACATGCCGAAAGCGACGATCCGATCGACTCCGCGTGTTCATGCGATGTCTGCGCTAGGTACAGCCGTGGCTATCTTCGGCACCTTTTCCGCGTCGGGGAACCCACGGCCTCGCGCCTTCTGAGCGTCCACAATCTCGCATGGACAATCAATTTGGTTGCCACCATGCGTGAGGCCATTCTGGCAGGAAACTTCGCGTCGCTGAGAAGGGAAATTCTTCAGGTATGGGAATGACTGCACAGCCCCTGCAAGCGGCCTCTCCTCGCTAGGCTCAAATGCCGTATGTCTGACTTCCCAACCATCCTCGCCCAGGAAGCCTCCTCAGGTGGGGCCCTGATTCAGTTCGTGATCCTGCTGATGGTGCCGGTTGCGCTGTATCTGCTGATGATCAGGCCTCAGCGCAAGCGGATGCGGGAGACCGCAGCGCTTCAGTCCTCCCTCGGCGTCGGCGACGAGATCGTCACCAATTCGGGACTGTACGGATTCATTACCGCTGTTGAGAATGACATCTTCTGGGTCGAGGTTGATGACGATGTTCAGATTCGTATCGCCAGAGCTGCCATTCAGGGCCGTGTTCCTGCGGCGACGGCGGATGCGAGCGGCGCTGATTCGGACGACAAGTGACCACTCGACGCCTCTGGCTGTCGCTGATTGCCTTTGTCGTTGTTGTCGGTGGGCTTCTCGGGCTGAACCTCGGTACCGGCAACCTTCCAATTCTTGGACTTGACCTCCAAGGTGGCGTTTCAGTCATTCTGCAGCCGGTCGAGGAAGCCAGCACTGACGATCTGATCGTGGTGCAGGAATTGATCCGGGATGAACTTGAATCCCTCGGGATCGCGGAACCCGATGTCCGTGTCGAAGGTGTCAACATTGTGGTTGACCTTCCCGGTGTGAAGGATCAAGCTCAAGCCCTCGACGCTGTCGATGTCGCTGGAATTGTCACGCTTCGTCCAGTCATCGCTTGTGAATTCGGTCTTGATCCCGCCACGCTGGCAATGACAATGACGGAGGGCCAAAGCGCTCTCCCTACCGCCGATGGGCTCCAGGTCTGCATCGTTGGTCCGACGGGTGGCACCGGCGAGGTCTTCGCCCGGGGTAGTGCAAATGCCGCGATCAGCCAGGGCACTGGTCAGTGGATCGTTTCGGTAGACCTTCGTCCTGAATCTCAATCAATTTGGAACGCCTTGGCTGCGCAGTGTTATTC
>JBDQKN010000154.1:0-5133 GCA_040263235.1 Ilumatobacteraceae bacterium | reverse complement strand
TCGCCTCACTCGTTCTCTGGCGGAAGGAGTGGGATTCGAACCCACGGAGACCCGAAGACCTCAACGGCTTTCGAGGCCGTCCCATTCGTCCGCTCTGGCATCCTTCCGCCAGAGAACGAGTGAGGCGAATCCAAGCTCATCAACGACGCCGTACACAGTTGGCGTTCAGCCGCACTCCGTGTCGTCAGCCGGAGGCACCAAGTCGATCAGATAGTCGTTCACCAAGTCGACCACGCAGGTGTTCACCCCATACCCAGTGTGCTGATCAGCCTCAACCACCACGAGGCGGCCGTCCTCCAATGTCGCTGCCATCGCCCGGGTCGATGCCAGTGGGGTCGCTGGATCGCCAGTGGTCCCGATCACCACGATCGGACCGGCGCCATCTCCGGTGATCTGCACTCGCGGGTCACCAGCTGTTGGAAAGAACGTGCAGAAATAGGAGCCGGTCGATCCTGCCGGCACGAGCCGTGGGGCCACTGCCCGGTACTCGTCAGTCAGCGAGTTCTCCTCCTCAACAGTTCCACGGTCGTCGCTATCGGCACACGAGATGGTCTGGAACGCCTCGAGTTCGTTGCCGTATGAACCGTCGGATTGCCGCTGGAAATATGCATCGTGCAGGGCCAGCAGCCCACGACCATCACCTGTTGCCGCGTTTGCTAGCGCCCGTTCGAGCTGCGGCCAGTAATAGTCCGAGTACATCGCCTCGATCACACCATTGATCGCAACCGCCAAGTTCGCTGGAGGCCGACCCGGACTGGTTGGGGCCGGGTTCTGGTCGAGCGACATCAGCAGATCATCGAAGGCTCCCTCGGCGTCGCCCCCGTTATAGAACGCGCACGACGAACGGGCACTACAACCAGCGAGGAACGTCGAAAGCGAATTCTCAAATCCCTCCAACTGTTGCAACGACGACTCAAGCGAATCAGCATCGGGATCTGCTGCACCGTCGAGCACTGCGGCGCGGACCGTGTCGGGGAAGAGTGTCGCCCACGTAGCACCCAGTTCGCTGCCGTACGAGAACCCGAAATAGCTGATCTGTTCCTCGCCCAGAGCGCGTCGCAGCCAATCCATATCGCGGGCCGAGTTGTTCGTCCCCGCTTCCGACCACAGACCCGGATTTTCACTCACGCATAGTTCGGCGAATTCCTGAGCACGAGCAACCAGTTCATTTCGTTCAGCCACCGTCTCAGGAGTGATATCGATCTCGGCGAAATACGGGTCGTAGTCGTCAATGCAGTCGATCGTCGGAATGCTGGACCCCGTTCCGCGCGGGTCCCATCCAACGATGTCAAACACGTCGATCAGGGCGCTGTCGTAGACCTGATCGGCGTAAAACGCCAGATCACTCCCACCGAACCCGGGCCCACCAGGATTGACCAACAGCGAACCAATCCGGCGATCAGGGTCTCTGGCCGGGAATCGAGCCACATAAATCTCGATCATCTCACCCGTTGGGTCGTCGTGGTCGAGGGGCACCAAGAGGTATCCGTCTTCGAGCCCTCCACCGGCCATCTGCCAGTCGATTGGAGACACCTCCACCTCGAGCGGCACGTTCACATCGGTATCGTCGATCGGTGGGATCGTGTCGGGAACCGTGGATTCGCCGTCTGGCAACTCCATGGGCGACGTGCTCAAACTCGGTGCCGCTGCTGAGGTCACGATCACGGGTTCAGCGGTTGACGTACACCCGACGATCACCATCATGGTCATCACGAACGCGGCCGATCGACGGGGGATCATGGGGGAAGGTTAGGGCGGTGCTGACTCTCGCCTACCGATCCCTAGTCTGACTAGGTGCAGATGGGACCTCACCACATGATGCCGCGGGATACCCAAGCCGTGAAAGACGTCCACCTTGCCGAGGGAACATCGACACGAGTCTGGACCTTCGCCCGGCCCTACCGCAGCACCATCATCATCTTCCTGTCAGCAATCCTGATCGCCGCACTCCTCGCGCTGGTTCCACCACTCGTCGTGCGCGCCATCCTCGACACCGCCATCCCGAATGGCGATCGACGCCTCATCATGTGGCTCGCCGGAGCAGCCGTGGTCGCAGCCCTCGTCGACGCGGGTCTTCAGATCTTGCAGCGGTGGTGTTCGGCCATGATCGGCGAGGGGCTGATCGCCGATCTCCGAATCGCCCTCTACGCAAAGGTGCAACGGCTGCCCATCGCGTTCTTCACCCGAACGCCAACCGGATCGATCACCTCACGCCTCAACAACGATGTGGTT
Source organism: Ilumatobacteraceae bacterium (assembly GCA_040263235.1). Taxonomy (GTDB): domain Bacteria; phylum Actinomycetota; class Acidimicrobiia; order Acidimicrobiales; family Ilumatobacteraceae; genus Casp-actino5. Next base: position 2,901 of record JBDQKN010000154.1, on the reverse strand, counting down.
GGGGCACAGAGCGCACTCACCAGCACCCTCGGTTCGGTGGTGTCGAACGTGGTCGTACTCGTCACAACCCTCGCCACCATGCTTGCCCTCGAATGGCGTCTGACGGTGCTGTCGCTCGTTGTGCTGCCGATGTTCATCGTCCCCGCCCGTCGGGTCGGTCGACGCCTTCAGGACATTGCTCGTCGCCAGATGGTGCACAACGCCACGATGAACACGCAGATGACTGAGCGGTTCAACGTGGCCGGTGCGCTGCTGGTGAAGTTGTTCGGTGACGAACGGCGGGAACTCGATACGTTCACCACTCAGGCCAACGCTGTGCGAGATGACGGCGTATCGGCAGCGATGCTCGGCCGAGTCTTCTTCGTCGCTCTCGGGCTGGTCGGTGCTGTGGGCACCGCCGCCATCTACGGCATCGGTGCGTGGCTGGTAGTCGATGGCGACATCACGCCAGGAACATTGGTGGCCCTCGCCGCCCTTGTCACCCGCATCTACCAACCCCTCACCGGACTCACCAATGCCCGCGTCGACCTCATGACCTCGATGGTGTCGTTTGAGCGGGTGTTCGAGGTGCTCGATGCTCCTGAGCCGATCACTGACCGTCCCGGCGCTGTCGACCTCGTCGACTGCCAAGGTGCCCTCGAACTCGACACGGTCATGTTCCGGTATCCGCCAGCCGATGCGGCTGCAGTTCCTTCAATGGAACAACAGGCCGTTCCAGGAGCTGACCCCGACCGCGACATTCTTCGTGGAGTAAGTCTGTCGGTGGCATCGGGGGAAACCGTGGCCGTCGTCGGCGCTTCAGGTGCAGGCAAGTCGACGCTCGTATCGCTCATTCCTCGGCTCTACGACGTCACTACCGGAGTGGTTCGCGTCGATGGTCACGACGTTCGAGATCTGACCCTGTCATCACTTCGGTCGGCCATCGGAGTCGTCGCCCAAGACCCTCATCTGTTTCACGTATCGATCGCTGACAACCTGCGCTTTGCTCGACCGGACGCAACCCCAGCCGAACTTGAGCGGGTGTGCCGCGCAGCGCGAATCCACGACACGATCTCGTCTCTGCCCGACGGATACGCAACCGTCGTTGGTGAACGCGGATACCGCCTCAGCGGTGGCGAGAAGCAGCGCCTCGCGATCGCGCGCCTGCTGTTGAAAGACCCTGCCATCATGATCCTCGATGAGGCGACGAGTCACCTCGACATGGAAAATGAATCTCTTGTCCAGGCGGCACTCGAGGAAGCCCTTGCTGGCCGGACTGCGATCGTTATCGCCCATCGGCTGTCAACTGTTCGCAGCGCCGACCGGATTGTCGTCCTTCACGATGGCCACATCGCAGAAACCGGAACCCATGACGAACTCGTCGCCGCGAACGGTTTCTATGCCGCCCAGTTGCGGGCCGGCGAGTTGCTCGCTGTCGATCAGGCAGACGGCGAGTAACCGACCTGGCAGAACCCGTGGTTGCAATAGCCGGCCGGGTTCTTGTGCAGGTAGCCCTGGTGGTAATCCTCCGCGTAGTACCAGACACCGTCACCTGCTGACGCAGCATCGCAGACCTGGGTCGTAATCGTGCCGAAACCGGCTGCGTTCAACGCCCGTTGATACCGATCGCGGGACGCCTCAACTGCAAGCACCTGCTCGGGCGTCGTGGTAAACACCGCGGACCGATACTGGGTTCCAATGTCGTTGCCTTGCCGGTTGGCGGTGGTCGGATCGTGGTTCTCCCAGAAGGCCTGCATGATCGTGTCGAGGCCGACAACGCCTGGATCGAAGACCACGAGCACCGATTCGGTGTGACCGGTGCGGGCGGTACAGGTTTCCTCGTAGGTCGGGTTCGTGGTCCAGCCGCCCATGTATCCAACAGCGGTGGTGTGCACCCCGGGGAGTTGCCACATGATTCGTTCCGCTCCCCAGAAGCACCCCATCGCCAGATGGATCACCTCGGTTCCTTCCGGCCACGGGCCAACCGTGGATGTGCCAAGTACGACATGGGTGCCGTCAACCGGCAGTGGTGTGTCGCGTCCTGGCAGTGCGTCTTCGGGACGGACCATCTCGGTCTTTCGAGCGAACAACATGAGCGCAGGTTAGGACCCCAGTAGCCACACGGCCATCCGTGCCGATCTGCCATTGTGGTGGGATGCCCGTGCACGTGAGGACCATGGCCGACGACGACCTCGATTGGTGTCACGCACTCAACGAAGCGAATGTGCCGGCGGTCGGGACCGAAACCGCGGAACACTTCGCCCGGCTTCTCGAACTGTCTGCGATCGCACTGGTGGCCACTGTTGACGGCGAGCGAGCCGGGTTCAGCATTTCGATGCTGGCCGGTGCCGACTACCAGAGTGCGAATTATCGCTGGTTCATCGCCCGGCACGAGACTCTCGTCTACCTCGACCGGGTTGCGGTCGATCAACGATTCAAGCGCTTTGGGGTTGGCCGAGCCCTCTACGCCGAAACCGAGCGGCTGGGTCTCGCACTCACTGATGTTGGCGTGCCGTTCTGTCTCGAGGTCAACCTCGAGCCCCGCAATGACGATTCACTCGCGTTCCATGACCGTCTCGGTTTTGTCGAGGTCGGCCAACAGCGAACGCCGAACGGGAAACTCGTGTCGATGATGGAACGGCCCCTCGCTAGTTCGCGAGAGTGACGAGGCGTTCGACAGCGGCGTCGATCACCTCGGGACGTTTGCAACACGCAAACCGCACAAGGCTCCGACCCCGCTCAGGGTCTACGTAGAACACTTGGTTCGGCACAGCGACCACCCCGACTCGATGCGGGAGGTCGAGGCAGAACGCCATGCCATCACCATCGTTGCGTAACCCGGTTACATCGACCGTTGTGAAGTAGGTGGCCTCGCTTGGGTACACGGTGAAGCCAGCTGCGTGCAGTCCGGCGTGAAGCCGG
>JBDQKN010000153.1:0-5207 GCA_040263235.1 Ilumatobacteraceae bacterium | reverse complement strand
TGTGTGTCCCAGAGGTCGTCGTAGCTGCCGGACCATGGCGAGTTCGCCCAGGCGATCGCAATAACGGCAGCAATCACCAAGAGGATTCCGGCGCTCGCCTCACGATGAAGGAAGTCGACGAGCGGTCGGACGAGTTTCGGTGGTCGGGCACGCACAGACGACTCAGGTGTGGTCACGGGAGCCGAGTATCGCACCTTCGAGTCGAAGAATTACAGGCTGGTACCGTCTCGACTGTGAGCCACACACCTCAGGTGACCGTCTCCGAGACAGGTACCGGAACCTTGACCAACGACGTGACGCTTGGACGTCATCGATTCCAGAGCGACGAGCCCACACACCTTGGCGGCGATGACCATGGCCCCAACCCCTACGACCTCTTGTGTGCGGCGCTCGGATCGTGCACGTCGATGACTCTCAGAATGTACGCGGAGCGCAAGTCCTGGCCGCTTGGCCAGATCTCTGTCGATGTCGATCACAAAAGAATCGACGGCGAGGATGTCTTCACACGACGTATTTCCCTGCTCGGCGATCTCGACGATGCCCAGCAAGCTCGCTTGGTTGAGATCGCAGGCCGATGCCCAGTTCACCGGACTCTTGAGCGGTCCGCCACGATTCACACGGAGCCTGCATGACCACTTCGACACCGCCTCTGCCTGAGCGGGTAGCGCTCTTGGCGGGCTCTGATACGTGGCACACGCCAGAGTCTGCGGGTGTGCCTGCCATCCGCATGTCCGATGGGCCTGCAGGGGTACGCGGCACGTCGTGGACTGGCCCGAGATCAGCTTCTCTGCCCTGCGGGAGCGCGCTTGGGGCAACCTTCGATCCGGAGTTGGTGCGTGTCGTTGGCGAGGCCCTCGGGCGCGAGTCGCGATCCAAGTCTGCTCAGGTGCTGCTCGCTCCCACGGTCAACCTTCACCGCACGGCGATCGGAGGCCGCAATTTCGAGTGCATGAGCGAGGACCCGTTTCTGACTGCTCAGCTGGCAGCTGCCTACATCACTGGTGTCCAGGCGCAGGGTGTGGCGTGTTGCATCAAACATTTCGTTGGTAACGACACCGAATACCAGCGGATGACGATCTCAAGTGAGATCGATGAACGCACCTTGCGCGAGGTCTATCTCCAACCGTTCGAGGCGGCGGTTGCTTCTGGGGTCCGAGCAGTAATGACCGGGTACAACCGGCTCAACGGTGTCTACTGCGCTGACAACGAGTGGCTACTTCGGACAGTGCTCCGCGGCGAGTGGCGCTTTGAAGGGGTTGTGGTGTCCGATTGGTTCGGACTGCATTCGACGGTCGACGCCATGATCGCAGGACTCGACATCGAGATGCCCGGGCCGACACTGCACCGCGGTGCCCAGCTCGTCTCCGCAGTCGAGTCGGGCCAAGTACCTGAGCATCTCGTCGACGAGGCGGTGGCGCGCGTTGCTGGCTTAGCGACGTGGTCAGAGGCCGCTAGTAGCGACGGCGCCGAGGTGACTTCCGTCGACGAGGAAACTCGAGATGCTCAGTACCGGGCTGCGGTCGCCTCAAGTGTGTTGCTCGTGAATCGTGAGTCTGAACTGCCGTGGTCAAGCCGTGAAACTGGGCGAGTCGCTCTGATCGGGCCGTATGCCGCTGCCGGCCGTCCCCAGGGTGGCGGTAGCGCCCGTGTGAGCCCCGAATACGTCGCTCCGATACTTGAGACCATCCGTGCCAGGGGCATCGAAATCGAGTGGACGCAGGGATGTTCCATCGAGCGGTACCACGCACCGATCGACGGTGTGGTGGAGGTCGAGATCACCGATGAACACGGCGAAGTGCGAACCCAACGAATTCGTCGAACGGCGGCCTTCTGGCAAGAGGAGCCAGCCGAGGGTTTGAGCCGTCGTTTTGGTGCTGTCATGAGGACGCGATTCACTCCTGATGTCAGTGGCGAGTGGAGTGTTGGTACCAGGTCGGTGGGTGCCTGTGCCGTGCTAGTCGACGGTGCGGTCATACTCGAGGTGGCTGCCGACGATCGCGGGGGCTCGTTCTTTGAGTACGGCTCACCGGAGCGATTCGGCACAGTGACCCTCGAGGCTCGACGAGAGGTTGAGATCGAGATTCGGTATCCGATCGACGACCATCCCGGCATTCGAGCCGTCTCGGTGGGTCTTCGGCCCCCCGTTGGAGACGACCCGATTGTCGAGGCGGTCCGAGCAGCGCAGTCGGCAGACCGGGTAGTGCTCGTCGTTGGTACCGACGACGACTGGGAGACCGAGAGCGTTGACCGGGACTCCATTCATCTGCCGGGCCGACAGGACGAGTTGATCGGCGCAGTGGCAGCCGCCAATCCACATACGGTGGTGGTTATCAATGCGGGCTCGCCGGTGGCAATGCCGTGGCTCGACTCGGTTGAAGCCATTCTCCAGATCTGGTTCCCGGGTGGCGCGCTCGGTGACGCTCTTGCCGATGTTCTGCTCGGCGAGCAGGACCCCGCCGGCCGGCTGCCCCTGACCTTTCCGAAATCGCTCGACAACACGCCTGCGGCACCGTTCTACCCCGGCACTGATGGCAAAGCCGTGTATGGCGAGGGGCGGGCGATCGGCCATCGGTGGTTCCGTGAGCGCACCATCGAACCGTTGTTTTGGTTCGGCCACGGCCTGTCGTACACGACATTCGACGTTGCCGATATCTCAATCTCGGGGGACCCGGCCGACGGCGTTGAGGTCCATGCCACGGTCCGCAACATCGGTGCTCGCCGGGGGGTGCATCTCGTTCAGGTCTACGCCTCGTACGAGGGCGACCATCCGGACATGGATGTCGAATTCCGTCTGGTGGGCTTCTCGAAGGTCGAACTCGACCCCGGCGATGAGGCTTCGGTGGTTGTAAGAATCGATCGGCGCCGTTTCCAGTTCTGGATCGATGAGCAGTGGCACCTCGTGCCAGGCCGGCACATCATTCATCTCGGGCGGTCAGCCGGAGACACCGACATCGTTGGCACGCTCATCGTCTGACGCGAGCACGGCGTTTACCTCGGCGGCGAACAGGCTGATCGAGGCATGGATACTCAACCATCCGGTGATGGCGAGCACTGAGGCAAAGGCCCCGTACACACCCTGGGCACCAGAGAGCAGCCGTGCCACGACGGTGGTGCCGATCAGTTGCAACAGGGTGTACGAGACCCCTGCGAGCACCGAGCCCCGCCAGACCATTCTCCATGTGGCATCGGCTGCCGTGAGATATCTGAACATGGTGCCAACGACGAGAGCGTTGATTGCTGCTGCGCTGACCACGATCAGCACCTGGCCAGGATTGGGAATCGCCGGGTGAGCAGAGATTGCAGTGATGGTGACCGTGGCAATCTGCCCTCCGCCGATCGCGAGGAGACCGACAAGTGAATGGATGCGCCTGACAACCGGGTTCGGGCGATCCTCGGCTTCAACCTCCCAGACGTCATCGAGCGCGTCTTGCAAGCCGGCAAAAGCGCGGGAGGTGCCCCACAGGGCGCCGACCACACCGATGACGAGCGCGGCGATGCTCCCCTCGAGATTGCCGGACTGGGCGAGTATCTGACTGCCGAGCACAGGAATCTGCGATAGCGCTGAATCGACGATCGATGTCTGGAGTGCAGGTCGACCCTGAAGTACGAACCCGAGCACCGCAGTTGAGAGCAACAACATTGGAAAGAGTGCGAGAAATCCGTAGTAGGCAAGGATCGCGGCATTGCGGCCCGACCGGTGACGGGCGTAGCCGACAGCGGCAAAGATCGCGACATCAACCGCGTATATCCGGCGGACACGCCGAACCCCGGGCCACTCAGACCAGTGGGGGATCACAACCGCCACTCCACCTGCTCGAGGCCCGCGTCGAGCAGGGCGGTGTTTGTGCGGGAGAACGGGCGCGAACCGAAGAAGCCATTGCGTGCCGACAGCGGTGAGGGATGGGCCGATTCGATAATGACGTGATGGTCGGAGTTGATCATGGTCCGCTTCCGTCGCGCAGCGGCACCCCAAAGAATGAACACCACACGGTGGGCCTTTGCTGCTACCACCTCGATAACGCGGTCGGTGAACTGCTCCCATCCATGGCCCTGATGTGAACCAGCGGCTCCTGCTCGGACAGTGAGGGTGGTGTTGAGTAACAGCACACCAGATCGCGCCCACGATTCGAGGTTTCCGTGAGACGGGATCACAATGCCGAGATCGTCGTGCAGCTCCCGGTGGATGTTTCTCAGCGATGGCGGAATGGCAACCCCGTGGCGCACGGAGAAGCAAAGCCCATGAGCCTGTCCGGGGCCGTGGTACGGGTCTTGGCCGAGAATCACCACCCGTGTGCTCTCGAATGGGGTGAGGCGCAAAGCGGTGAACACTTCGTCGGCGGGCGGATAGACCGCTCGCTCAGCGCGTTCGGCAGCCACGAATGTGGTGAGCGCATCCCAGTAGGGCTGGTCGAACTGGTCGCGCAGGAGTGGGTTCCAATCGGTTTTCACGTCGAGCATCCAAGGGTAGGCCGGCTGCGTAGCATGCGGCTATGGACGACCGCGCGCTGTCGGAGTTGTCAGATTGCGTTGAGTCCGTTGCGCGTGTTCCCCTCGTGCCCGGCCCAACCCCGCTCGAGCGAGGTCCAATCCTCCCAGGAGGCGCACGACTGTGGGTGAAGCGTGATGATCTCACCGGCCTCGGCGCGGGAGGGAACAAGGCTCGCAAACTCGAGTACCTGTGCGCAGACGCTCATCGCAGTGGCGCCCAAGCGCTGGTGACCGTCGGTGCCGCTCAGTCGAACCATTGTCGAATGACAGCAGCAGCAGGTGCGGTTCTCGGAATGGATGTCCATCTGGTGCTCTCGGGTGGCCAACCTGCCAAGGCTGAGGGCAATCAACTGCTGTCGCAGCTCTTCGACGCTCGAATTCATTTCACCGGCGCAGACGATCACCATTGGGATGAGCTCGAGGCAGGGCGCGAGTCGGTTTCTGCTCGTCTTGAAGCCGATGGAGTGGTGCCATATTCGATTCCGATCGGCGGGTCGACGGCGATCGGGGCGCTCGGATATGCGCGGGCGATGATTGAGCTTGCTGGGCAGTTCGCTGAGAATGACATCGAACCGCGAGCGGTGGTTCACACGACATCGAGCGGCGGCACTCATGCAGGGCTGGTTGCGGGACGGGCGTTGATTCTGAACGCCGGGATGCCCGCCCCCGACATCGTTGGTATCGGAGTGGCCAAGGGGGTCAACCGTGGACGTCCCGAT